>MIBM01000135.1 GCA_001830645.1 Spirochaetes bacterium RIFOXYC1_FULL_54_7 | reverse complement strand
AGGGGTGCCAGACGCTCGGCCAGGTCCGGTGCGTCCATGGCTAACCGGAGGGCTCCCACGATCCGCCCATCCATAGTGACCGGGGCCGCCGCATAAGCCATGTCTATGCCAAGTGTGGGAGATGACCTTATTGCGGTAGCAAGCTGCCCTTCGAGAGCCTGTATGAACTCAGGCCTTCCGGCATGGTTCTCCATGCTTGATGGTTCCGATCGGGAATCTCCCAGCACCGAGCCATCGGCGGCGATAAGGGTCACACGCAGGCGGGTGTTTTTGGCCGCTTCGGCACAGAAACGGTTGGCTGCCACCGCATCTACTGTTCCGGTGCCGGCATTGGTCACGGGAGTCCCGGCCATGGTACTGACCGGTACCAGATTGGCCAGTGCCGCTGCCGCCTGGCTCAGGGAGAACCCGGCGGCATCTCCATAAAGTCGTCGCATGGCAATAACAGTTGAAACAGCCATAAGACCTGTCAAAAGGGCGGAAACAAGCAGCAGGCGTACAAAGGTCCTGACGGCAAAGCGCGAGCGTTTCATGCCTGTTCATCCCTGAACCGGTAACCGACACCGCGGACAGTTTCTATCAACTCTACTTCTGACCCGAGTTTCTTGCGTATGGCCAGGATCTGGACATCCACCGACCGGTCTGTAACCGGGTAGTCGTGGCCGCGAACGGTGTCGATGATCTGGCTGCGGGTAAAGACCCTGCCCGGAGCCCGGGCCAGTACCTCGAGCACCGAGAACTCCGTAGCCGACAGTTCCAGCTTTTTACCATTCAGGAGTGTTTCATGCCTGGAAGCATCCAGCGACAGGGCTCCGACCCGGATGGTTTCATCTACTGGCTGTGCGCTGTCCGGCTGGGTATGGCGCCTGAGGGCAGTCCTGACTCTGGCAAGCAGCACCCGGGGGCTGAAGGGCTTGGTCACATAGTCTTCGGCACCAAGCTCCAGGCCCGCCACCACATCGGATTCTTCACCCTTTGCGCTGGCAAGAATGATGGGTACGGCCTTGAATTTCTGGTCTGATTTCAGCCGCCGCAGGAGTTCCAGCCCGTCCATGCCGGGAAGCATCACATCCAGCAGAACGAGATCAGGCAGTACCTCTTCCATGATCTTGCGAGCTGTTTCGCCGCTGGCTGCCTGCAGGATGATGTAGCCTTCCTTGCCAAGACTGTATGCCAGCAGTTCACGGATGTCTGGATCATCTTCTACGACGAGTATATGCGCCTTGGACATCATCTGCCTCCAATCCGGCTCAGTCGTTCAGTTCTACATGGGCGCCGCTGGTCATGAAGACCACAGCCTCGCACAGATTTGTCACGTGGTCGCCCAGTCGTTCGATGAAGCTGGATGTGGCTATCAGCCGCGTCGCCTGCTGGGCCTTGTCTGGATTCTCCATCAGGTAGGCCAGAACCTCACCCACGAAGGCCTTGTGTTCCGAATCAATTTCGTCGTCCCTGGCTGCGGTCTTTCTGGCCAGCTCGTCGTCCTGGTTCAGATAGGCGGCAACCACATCCTGTATCATGGCCGAACCAATGGATGCCATTTTCTGTAGCCTGTCCAGGGGACGCGGATAGGGATCCTTGGCCAGACGCTTGGCTTCCTTGGCAAGATGGACCGCGTGGTCGCCTATCCGCTCCAGATTGTCGGTCATTTTGAAGACAGTTACCAATTCCCGCAGATCCCGGGCTACCGGTTGCTGGGTGGCTATCAGTTTGGAGGCCTGGTCCTCTATCTTTACCTGCATGGCATTGACCACTTCGTCACTGGCCTTCACCTCGGCCACCAGGGACAGGTCTCCGGTCTTGAGGGCTTCAAGGGCCTTGCGGAGGTCTTCCTCCACCCTGGTGCCCATGGCGAGTATATCGTGGTGGAGCCTGTTCATCTCTTCGTTGAATTGTATGCGGGTAGTCATCATTGCTTGGCCTCCATCAGCCGAAACGGCCGGAAATGTAGTTTTCTGTCCGCTCGTCCTTCGGATTGAAGAAGAGCTCCTTGGTATCAGCGTATTCCACCATGTCACCCAGGAGCATGAAGGCGGTCTTGTCTGAAACCCGTCCAGCCTGCTGCATGTTGTGTG
>MIBM01000134.1:10184-10397 GCA_001830645.1 Spirochaetes bacterium RIFOXYC1_FULL_54_7 | reverse complement strand
CACGATACAGGCCTTGAGCCCCAGCTGGGCAGCCCGGATGGCCGCCACATAGCCGCCAGGGCCGGCCCCGATTATCGCCACATCATAATCATATCCCATGATCGGTAAACCTCGTTTCTTTGAACCTTCCTTCCTGCAGACTCACGCCAGAAGCAAGGGATTACTCCACTACATGAGAGCCCTGGCCGGCTCCTCCATCATGGCCTTGAGTTC
>MIBM01000134.1:9926-10172 GCA_001830645.1 Spirochaetes bacterium RIFOXYC1_FULL_54_7 | reverse complement strand
CGCTGCCGCTGCCCCGTCTATGACCCGGTGGTCGCAGGAAAGAGTGATGTGCATGATCCGGCGTGCTACGATTGCGCCATCCCTGACAACCGCTTCTTCAGCCATACTGCCCAGGGCCAGAATGGCTGAACCTGGAGGATTGATTATCGCCGTGAACTCCTCGATGCCGTAAGAACCGAGGTTTGAGATGGTAAAGCTGGCTTCCGAATATTCCTGGGGCGCCAGGGTTCCGGATCTGGCCCGGGG
>MIBM01000134.1:8167-9908 GCA_001830645.1 Spirochaetes bacterium RIFOXYC1_FULL_54_7 | reverse complement strand
CGCATCGATGGCCGCAATGCCAAGGCTCTCGCAGAATCTGACCACCGGGGTTATAAGCCCACCTTCAAGTGCCACCGCAAGACCTATGTCAGCACTGCCGCGGAACCTTATGGCATCACCCTCCCATGACGCGTTGATCACAGGATGTCGCTCCAGCGCCGCTGCCACCAGTTTCATGATGAAGGCATTCAGGCCAAGCCCGAGTTCCCTGTCACTATTGAGGCTGGCACGTAAGGCTACTAGTTTTTCCATGTCAACTGCGGCTCGCACGAAGAAATGGGGAGCGGTGGTGTAACTGGCACTGAGTCGCTGGGCTATGATGGTGCGCATCCGCGAAAGAGGTACCCGTTCGTCACGCAGGCCGGCCTTGATGCCAGACTGGGAAGATGGCTGGACAGAGGAGTTTGAAGTGGACTTGCCACCCGCAGCGACTGAAGGTGCCGATCCTCCGACAGGAGACAAGGCAAGACCACCGGCAAAGCTAGCTCGGCTCATACCGGCCTTCAGAGCCTCATCCACATCCCTCGCCACGACCCGGCCCTTGGGGCCGCTGCCCCGCATGGCTCTCAGGTCAACACCTGCCTCTGCCGCCTTCTTGCGGGCCAGGGGTGAGGAAGGCGGATACCCTGAACGGAGCACCGGTCCGCTTCCTGCGACCATTCCGGTGCTCGGGTCTGCTGTCTGCTGAATTGCCTGCGGGGTTCCTGCTGGCTGGGTTGATGCCTGGCGTACCACTTGGGGCACTGGCTGGTGCACTGGCTGGCTTGCAGGCAAGGCCGGAATCACCGGTGTTGTCGAGCCTGGCTGTGCTGCCGGTCCTCCCGTGCCTGTTCCGGATGAGGAGCTCTCTCCGGGTCCTGCTCCTGCCACCGCCTGCCAGTCTTCACCAGCCTTGCCTATAACGGCGATTGCCTCGCCGACCGCTGCCCTGGATCCTGCGGGCTTGAGTATTTTAAGCAGGGTTCCGGCGGTGGAGGCTTCGTAAGCCATGGTGGCCTTGTCGGTCTCCACCTCGCACAGAACGTCGCCGGATTTAACCGCCTGGCCTTCCTTGGCTATCCATTCGGCTATCACCCCTTCGTCCATCGTGGGCGACAGGGCCATCATCAATACGGCTTCAGCCATGGTTGGCCTCCAGGTACAGGACGCGGCGGGCAGCGGCCATGATCTTCCCGACCGATGGCTGCGCCGCCAGTTCAAGGGCATGGTTGTACGGCATAGGTACATCCTCGCTGGACACGAATTCGACAGGCGCGTCCAGGAGGTCAAAACATTCCGCCCCAATGCGGTATGCGACATATGAGCCAAAGCTGGCAGCAGGCCAGGATTCGTCCACAACAATGGCCCGCCCGGTCTTACGGACACTGGCCATGATGGTTTCCTCATCCAGGGGGCGCAGGCTGCGCAGGTCCACCACCTCGGCGGAGATCCCCGAAGTGGCCAGGGCCTGGGCTGCCTCCAGTGCCATATGCAGGGGCTTGCCGAAGCTGATGATGCTCAGGTCCTTGCCCTCCCTGGCCAAGGCTGCCTTGCCCAGGGGAAAGGTGAATTCTTCATCCGGAACCTCGCCCTTGAAGCCGTACAGCATCTCGGCTTCCAGGAATACTACCGGGTCCTCATCGCGGATGGCTGACTTCAGGAGTCCGTAGGCATCGGCTGGCGTGGCGGGGGCCACGACCTTGAGACCGGGTATGTGTACCCAGTAGCTGGCCAGCCCCTGGGAATGCTGGCTTGAAAGGTA
>MIBM01000134.1:7845-8149 GCA_001830645.1 Spirochaetes bacterium RIFOXYC1_FULL_54_7 | reverse complement strand
GCCCCGGAAGACTATGGGTACCGACAGCTGGCCGCCGGACATGTGCCGCAACTTGGCAGCCTCGTTGACCACCTGGTCCAGAGCCAGCAGGGCAAAGTTGTGGGTCATCCATTCGACTATGGGCCGGACGCCCGCCAGTGCAGCGCCGACACCCAGTCCTGTGAAGCCCAGTTCCGTGATAGGAGTATCAAGTACACGCTCAGGGCCATACTTGCCCAGAAGGCCCTTGGATACCTTGTAGGCTCCATCGTATTCGGCCACCTCCTCGCCTATCAGGACCACGTTTCCGTCCCGGGCCATTTCC
>MIBM01000134.1:2527-7828 GCA_001830645.1 Spirochaetes bacterium RIFOXYC1_FULL_54_7 | reverse complement strand
CAGGGCATCCCTGTAGCTAAGCAAAGCCATCATGAGCTCCTTGTTCCGGTGGATGCTCCAGCCACAGGTCCGGAAGGGGTGGCAGAACCAGCGGTTACCCCGGCACCAGGCTGCATAAAGAAAGGCTCACCGGCGTAGATGTCCTCATACAAGGTATGCAAGGCCGGCTCCGGGGAAGCCTCGGCGAAGGCTACCGCTTCGGCCACCACCGCGGCTGCGTCTTCATCCTGTTTGGCGGCCTTGGCCTCATCCCAGGCAGCTTCCTTTTTCATCAGCTCCTCTAGTATGAGTATGGGATCCTGGCGCTTGTATTCCTCTACCTCGTCCCTGCTCCGGTATTTCTGGGGATCACTCATGGAGTGACCCTTGTAGCGGTAGGTCCGGGCCTCGATAAGCACCGGCCTGCCTGCACGCGCGTCCGCCAGGGCCCGGGTTGCGGCATCACGTACAGCCATCACATCCATGCCGTCAACCAGCTCACCCCGGATCCCGTAAGCGGACGCCATCAGAGAGAAATCCTCAACCGCCGACACCCGCTTCCAGCTGGTGCCCATGCCCCACTGGTTGTTCTCGCACACGAAAACCGTTGGAAGCTTCCAGATCTTGGCCAGGTTCAAGGCCTCGTGGAAGGCTCCCTGGTGGATGGCACCGTCGCCGAAATACACTACGGTAGCACCACCGGTCTTCCGGTATTTCTGGGCAAAAGCCACACCGGTGGCTACCGGTATCTGGGCGCCTACTATGCCGTTTCCGCCCAGAAAGTGCCTTGAGGCGTCAAACAGATGCATCGATCCGCCCTTGCCCCGGGAGGTGCCTGTTACCTTGCCGTACAGTTCAGCCATGATGGCTTTCGGATCCATGCCAGCCGACAAGGCATGGCCATGATCCCGGTAACCGGTAAGGATGTAGTCTTTGGTAGAATCCAGGGCGCTCGTAAAGCCGGCAGCCACCGCTTCCTGCCCGTTGTACAAGTGGCAGAAACCACCGATCTTCCGGAGACCATACATCTGGCCGGTCTTTTCCTCGAACAGCCGGATCAAGACCATATCCTTGCGGAGGTTCCAGTACAGTTCGGACTTGGCGCCCTTCATGACTCTACCTCCTGGGTTACCACATAGTTCTCGCCGGGCAGGTATAAGGTGGCTTTTTCGATATATGTCTCAATGACCACCAGCTTACCCGGATCAGGGTTGATCTGCCAGAAGTTCTCAAGGCGGCTTCCAAGGTTTTCAAGCACTTCCGCCTTCAGCCTGGGATTGTCCAGGACACAAGCCCTGCCACGAACGCTTATTATGCGGTCAAGTGATGGTGTCTGGAAGCTCCAGGCCACCCGGTTATTAGCCTCTATATCCTTGATCTTTCGGGTGCCTGCGATGCTTACCGAATACAGGCAGCTATGCTCCCTCTCAAGCAGGGTCACGGTCATCCAACGGCTGTCCGGGTAAGAATCCGAGCCCTGGCTGATAAGAAGCCCGATGTGCACATCTCCGACAAGGGAGCGCAAGGCTTCAAGGGGCATGCGTTCTTTCATGGTGTTCCTTTCTGTGTGGTACGGTATATCCAGGAGCGGGACGCATAAGTCTCCACAAGTTTATCAACAGTCGTGGAATCAATGATTGAAGACCAGTCAATTGCCGGTGAGTCGCTTGTAGCCTCGGCCAGGGTGGTTTCCAGATCCAAGGTCTGCAGGCCTGGGTGAAACCATGCGGCATTGCCAACAGGAGAGGAAACCGAAGCTACACCTCTCCGGGATGGACCTGCAGCAAGTTTCCCGGGATATGAAGGATGATGGGCGGCCAGAACCCGGACCAGTAATTCAAGATCCGCGCTCACCAGAACGGTTCCATGAAACATAAGTACACCCTTGCCTGCCGCACTCGCGGTTCCGCCTATCTTGTACCCCCACGCCATGATCTCGCCCCGGGATCCAGAACTGGCTGGAATGCCATTGGCCCGCAAAGCCTCTACCACGATGGCAAGCAGGCCAGCCCTGTCATCAAGCCCTCCTGGAACCACGAAGGTCCAGTTCAGGTTTCCTTGGTCGTGGAATACAGCGCCTCCCCCTGAGGTGCGACGATATACAGGAATCAGCTGACCTGCGTTGTCATGAGCTGTCAGCTCATATTCCGGGTCTTGATTCCTGCCTATGATCACACTGGCAGCATTTACGTAGGTCAGCATATAGCCAGGCAAACCAGACAGCCTGACACGCAAGGCTTCCTCCACAGCGATATTGATTGGAGGATAGTCAGCGCCTGACGTGAGTGCCTGCAGCCCTGGTTTCATTGTATTGAAGTTAAATAATTCAGTAATGAAAGACAAGCAGAGTGTAGTGTCTCTGAAATCAGGGAAAATCCAGGAGAGAAGGGCGGGGGATCTTCACCAGACGGTTGATATAAACTCTTATCCGGCAGACCAGGGCCTTCTCCCCTCCCTTCCCTCCCGGACCCTTCCATCCCTCCGTATCCTGGTAGCTGATACGGTGGATACTGCAATGACGGCAAGTATGATTACCACACCTCCAGCCAGGGCATTGATACCAGGACGTTCACCAATTACCAGAAAAACCCACAAGGGATTGAACACTGGTTCCAGACCAACGATAAGTATGCCTTCCACCGCCGATACCCGTTTGATCCCCCAGGAAAAGAAGACAGCAGCCAAGCCGATCTGCAGAGTTCCCAGAACGGCAATCGCAGCAAGAGCCTTTATGCTGATCTCCGGTAGGGGCAGGAAGAGGGATACCACCAGGCTGATCGCGGCGGTTACCAGATGGGCCAGTATGTTTGACTCCAGGGGTGATCCGTCTTTCTGCATCCGCATGAAGATGAAGTACAAGGCGAAGGTTATTCCTGAAATTATGGCTGCAAGGTCCCCTCTGAAGGATCCTCCCCCGATGTCGCCAACAAAGAACAAGGTCATGCCTCCGGCAACCGCAAGAAAACCAAGCCAGTGTTCCAGCCTGGGACGTTCCTTGAGTATGAAGGCCCCCAGGATGCCAGTATAGATGGGTGCGCCATACTGCAGGAGAATTGCATTGGCAGAGGTGGTTGTCTTGTTGGCATAGATGAAAAGCATCATGGTGGCTGCATGACCAAGGGCAGCTCCCCACTGGGCCACCGAGAATGTAAAGCGTGGCTTTCGGACTATTGCGAGCAGAAAGAGTGCTGCAATGGCGCTCCGGCCAAAGGCAACCGCGAAGGGATGCCAGTCCACCAGTTTTATGAATAGCCCGGCCAGACTCCAGCAGAAGGCTGTTGCCGCCAGGGCAAGAATACCAAGGCCGTGTTTTTCATGACGCATTTCCATGTCTGGCATCTTATAGTGGGTTCAAGGGCTTGGGCAATATCACCTCCCGGGCCCCCTTGCTATCAGGTGGCTGTCTTGTATCCATGGGAAATACGCTTTGCCGGATCGAATAAAGGGTTACAGTCTGGTTGGTCTATCTCTCCAGCTTCCTGTACACGTAGCGGTGGGGGCGATCGGCATCATGGCCCAGCTTTTCCCGGCGGTATTCGGCGTACTCCGACCAGTTGCCATCGAACCAGACAACCTCGCCATCCTCGAAGGCCAGCAGGTGGGTACAGACCCGGTCCAGGAACCAGCGGTCATGGCTTACCACCAGGGCGCTGCCAGCAAAGCCATCAAGGGCCTCTTCAAGGGCCCGCAGGGTATTCACGTCAAGGTCATTGGTAGGCTCGTCCAGCAACAGCAGGTTGCAGCCTTCCTTCAGCATCATAGCCAGATTGAGCCGGTTGCGCTCGCCGCCGGAAAGCACGCCAACCTTCTTCTGCTGGTCTCCTCCGGAGAAATTGTACCAGGAACAGTAGGCCCGGGAGTTCACTTCCTTGGTTCCGCCCAGCTTTATGATGTCCAGGCCGTCCGACAGCTGCTGCCAGACGGTCTTGTCCGGATCAAGGTTTTCCCGCATCTGGTCGGCATAGGCCAGCTTTACTGTATCGCCCAGCCGCAGGGTGCCGCCGTCGGAAGATTCCAGCTTGGCCATCAGCTTGAAGAGGGTTGTCTTGCCCGCCCCGTTGGGGCCTACTATGCCCACCACTGCTCCCGGTGGAACCACGAACTCCAGGTCCTTGAACAGCAGTTTTTCACCGTAGGCCTTGGTCAGGCCTTTGGCTTCCACCACAACGGAACCAAGGCGTGGACCGGCGGGGATGAACAGCTTGGTTTCCTTGACTTTTTCCCGTTCCCCGTCGGCAAGCAGTTTCTCGTACTGGCTTATGCGGGCCTTGCTCTTGGCATGGCGCCCCTTGGGACTCATGCGCACCCATTCAAGCTCGCGCTCCAGGGTCTTGGCACGCTCGGAATCTCCTTTTTCTTCCTGGGCAAGACGCTGGCCTTTCTGCTCCAGCCAGCTGGAATAGTTGCCCTTCCAGGGTATGCCTTCGCCTCTGTCCAGTTCCAGTATCCAGCCTGCCACGTTGTCCAGGAAATAGCGGTCATGGGTCACGGCGATCACTGTGCCTTCGTATTGTTGTAGGTGACGTTCCAGCCAGGCCACGGTCTCGGCGTCCAGATGGTTGGTGGGTTCATCCAGAAGCAGGATATCGGGCTTGCGAAGCAAGAGGCGGCACAAGGCTACACGCCTGCGCTCGCCACCGGACAGCACATCCACCACCTGGTCGGCGGGGGGGCAGCGCAGGGCTTCCATGGCAAAGTCTAGCCTGGAATCCAGATTCCAGCCATCCAGCTCTTCTATCTTTTCCTGTAGCTTGGCCTGTTTGTCGGCTAGCTTGTCGTAGTCTGCATCCGGGTCACCATAGGCATCTCCTACGGCCTCGAACTCGGCCAGCAGGTTTACCAGTTCCTGCACGCCCTCGGACACGATTTCCCTGACCGTCTTGCCTGGTTCCAGGTGTGGTTCCTGCTCAAGGAAGCCTATGGTGTAGCCGGGAGCGCAGGTGGTATCACCAGCGATTTCGGTGTCAACCCCTGCCAGAATGCGCAGCAAGCTGGACTTGCCCGAGCCGTTGAGGCCTATGACACCTATCTTTGCGCCATAGTAGTATGAAAGTGAGATGTCCTTGAGGACCTGTTTGGTGCCGTGTTTCTTGCCCACACGGTGCATGGTATAGATGATCTTCTTGTCGTCGTAGGTTGCCATGGGCCGATTATACTGGAATTGCCCGGGTTATGGGGAGAGGGTGATCAGCTTCAATGACTGTGCCTCTTGACCGTCAGTCTACTCTTTCGCCGTATTTCAGTGTATGCACTGCAACGAGGGCCATCAGTTCGGATTTGTCATGTACATCAAGCTTTTTGTAGACCCGGGCTAGAGTATTC
>MIBM01000134.1:0-2506 GCA_001830645.1 Spirochaetes bacterium RIFOXYC1_FULL_54_7 | reverse complement strand
CCATGGTTTACGGCAATTTCCTTGATATTCCTGCCGTCCCGGAGGTCCATCAGATAAAGGTATTCGGCCTCTGACAGTTTTTTTCCTTTGAGATCCAGTACTGGTTTCGGTTCCTTCAGGTACACGACAATTTCTTCATGGTAGAGGATGTACAGGATGACCAGGAATATGGTGACGACAAATACTGGTGTCAATGCCAGTTGTAATGAACGCCCTACGATAACGGCGGTTATCAATTGAACAATGTATAGATAAAGGAGCAATCCTATTACCTTTGGAATTCTCAGGGAATTGAAAAAACCTATCTTGAATAGAAGAAGAACAGCGAGTACGAAGAATGCAAGACCATAAAAACTATCATTATTGCCTATGAAGGGCAGTGGGGTTATGGCCAGGAGTACTACTGGCTGTATCCAGTACAGTCTGGGGATCTTGGATGAAAGAAAAAACATGAATGCCACGCCTAGTTGTGCAATATTTGGCGGACTGTTGAGTGCCTCGATGATGGACAGACCCCGGGTCACTCTCATTATGACCACCAGAATGAAACCAAAACAGAACGCGATGGAGAAAAACAAGCCTAGATGTGCAATAGGTTTCTTCATCAGCCTTCCCACCACGATTCAATGGCTTCTTCGACAGTCATCAGATCATCGAGTTCCGGTGCGATGCTTGATGAGGTCTCGGAGCCAAGTACCTCCTCGATCCGGGAAAGATCCCAAGCCCCGGAATTCAAAGGATTGTATGTATTGCTTTCAGCATCCTTGCTCCGATCATGCCGGTAACCTGAGCACATGATCAGACCCAGCAAGGCCATGCCTTTGCGGATGATTGCCTGCTCTCCCCCGGGGAAATCACTAATGCATTGCAGGCGGGTTAGCGGGTCACTGTCGTCAGTCGGTTTGTGGTCAAATATGGCCCGGGCTGGATCCCTGGATGCCAGGACGAAGTTTCCCAGATGGGCAAGGGCAAGACGCTCTGCCTGGGGACAGCCTGCGGCAAAAGGCAGAGAACCAATCAGCCTTGCAGTTCTGGAACCGGCTAGCTTCCTACCTTCCCGGGCATCCATGCGGAAAGCCTCAGCGGTGGTTTCGGCGAGCAAAAACCATGCCTTGTCGTCTGGTATCATCGTTGCAGTATAGCAGTGTTTCTAGAATAGTCAAGAAATCCAATATGTTACATCTGATATTATTACGGTGGAATTATGCTTGAATGTGCCTGTAGACAGATGTCTATCAGGCTGGGCCGACAATTGTCTACAAGCATACCTGCCTTATTAGCTGGCCGTGTATGAAACCCGATGCTAACATGGGACTATAAGAAAAGGCCGGTGCCTGAAAGGCAGGCATATTTATAATCATGGCAAAACCAGTTTGAAATTTTCCTTATAGAATCAGAATCAAATAATGTAAAAACCAGGCGGATCCGGCATGCAGCCAGATCAAGGTTGCACGACCATCCGTGCAAGACCCCCCTAAACCTGGATTCAGGTTTAGGGGGTTTTTTTACATCCACGTAGTACTCAGGTGCTTCCGGTTCAGCAACGGAGAGGTTCACTTTCGTGAGGCTACAAATTCTCCTACTGCTGTCCTGATCAGGTCGCGAACCTCCCGTGTACGGGCCATTATTTCCTCATCGGTTCCGGTGAAGTGGGAGGGGTCCGGGAAGGGCCAATGCAGTTTTTCGGAAGGCCCGGGGAAGATGGGGCAACGCTCCGCTGCTTCCTTGTCACATACCGTAACAACAATTTCGTACCTTTTCCCGGATTTGAACAGGTCAAAAACGGATTGGGTCTCTTTTTCTGCAATATCGATCCCTTCTTCAGCCAGGACTCTGACAACAAAAGGGTTCAGCTTGCCAGGCTCAAGGCCAGCGCTTTCAGTGGCAAAACGATCTCCTGCCAGCTTCTTCAGGTAAGCCTCTGCCATCTGGCTGCGTGCCGAATTATGCACGCACAGGAACAGGACTTTGGTCATATCTACTCCTTCCCGGAGCTCAGATGCCCTGGCCGGTTGTAGCCGGAAATGTTCCGCGCGTCGCGCGGGCTATGCGTACCAGGGTAAGCATGATGGGGACTTCTACCAGTACCCCAACCACCGTTGCCAAGGCTGCGCCGCTTGAAAGGCCGAAGAGGCTTATGGCCACCGCAACCGCTAGTTCAAAGAAATTGGACGCCCCTATCATGCCCGCCGGAGCGGCTATCTCATAGGGTACCTTCCAGGCTTTGGCCCAGCCATATCCAAGGAAAAAGATGAAAAAGGTCTGTATGGTCAGGGGAATGGCAATCAGAAGGATGGCAAGGGGATTGCGCAGGATAACCTCGCCCTGGAAGGCAAACAAGATTACCAGCGTCAACAATAGCCCACCCTCGGTGATTCCATCGAACTTCTTGCAGAAAACCCCGTCGAACCATTCTTTGCCACGACGTTTTATAACCTTAATTCTCGGCAAAGTTAGTAACTAGGTTTGCAGATCCAGCTTGATTCCGAAGGCGGCAAAGATATCT
>MIBM01000133.1:5922-10363 GCA_001830645.1 Spirochaetes bacterium RIFOXYC1_FULL_54_7 | reverse complement strand
CATCATCATGGCCTCGGTACTCCTGTTCCTTGGAGGGCGTTTCATAACCAGGGAGTTTGCCCGGGTCCTGAAGCTGCCCTATCCACTTCTGGGCACCCTGATCCTGGCCCTTGGCGTTGTGGGCGCGTATTCACTGCAGAACTCGTTCTATGATGTGCTGATGATGCTCATTTTCAGCGTTGTAGGCTTTCTGTTCAATCATTTCAAATATTCGTCCTCAGCCTTTATCCTTGGACTGATACTGGGCGGTATGGCGGAAAACTCACTACGCAAGCAGTTGGTCATTGGCAATGGCAGCTGGGCCGGTTTTGTAACCAGGCCCCTCTCCCTGGCCATCCTGGTCCTGGCCCTGCTCGGGTTCCTGTATCCGTTGTTCATGAAGAAGAACCGGAAGGCATAAACAAGACAATGGACGAGTTCCTGGTGCGGTTGGAGGTTCTGTTCCCTGTCCATCCCCTGGCCCGAAGCATGCTGGTCATGGAGGCCCGTGCCGCCGGGGGCTGCCGAACGGCCGAAGGGTAGTTCGGTATCAAGCGTTAAAATATGGTAAAGCAATCCAGACTGTATTTATGAGAAGATGCCGAGCTGGACCTTCACATAGACACTCTTCCTGGATAGGCCACGGCAAGTAGGTGCTTGGTCAGGATGCGGACGCACTGTGCATTGATGCGCTCCTTGTCTGGCAGGGTTGGGAGTGGACTGTGGATGTACGCTTCCTCGCATAGCGCAAACAGCCTGGCTGCTTCTTTCTTGACAGCTTCAAGGGACCATTGTCCGAGCTTGATTTCCAGCAATTGGGCGGCATCGTTCCTGCGTTCAACGTGGAGAATTCCTTCGGTCAGGAATTCTATGCCCATGCGCAGCAACCGTACCAGGTGGGCGGCATTCTTGCAGTCGTAACCATACTTTTGAACTAGTGACTTGCGTTTCTGTCCCATATAGCCATCGAATGCCAGATGGGTCATCCGGTGCAATTGACTATTGGCATACCCGACAAATGAATGGTAGACCTCCTTGCTGGAAAAGGCATCACGGATAGCCAGAAGCTCGTCCCAGGCAGTACTGGTGTGAATGACATGGTGAGGCTCCAGCCAGAGCAGGGACAACACATTGGGATTGCCTTTTTCAAGCAGCCCCGCCAGTTTCAGGATTTCGTAATGGACGCAATCCCACTCATTGTACCACTGCTCGCGCACATCCTTCTGCTTGATCGTTCCTATGTAGTGGGAAGGGGCAGCCAGAAACACCCCCATGACATCCTTGTCGTCGATACTGTCCGGATCGGTGCCAGGAATGTACATCCCGTGGGCGATACTGCCGCGGTACCCGAGGAATATCAAGTCATCCGTGATCAGCGCCTGTCTCTCTTTGTCAGTCAAATCTTGCAAGTTGGTTCCTTTCTTTATACTTTAATTACCAGTTCTGGATCAAAGGCTCAGACGCCGCTGGGTATAAGTGTCCTTTCCAGGTGTAGATCCGAAAGGATATGAAGGTTCATACTGTTCTTAGTCCTGCAATCCAATGAGCAGACCACCGGCTGGTTTTCTTTAAGCCCTCGTTGCCCATCCAGACTATCGCCGGGCCAAATTGTGGTAGATGAAATCCTCCGGCATGGCACAGGCGCTGTGCTCCCGCTCCACTGATTCCTCGTACTTTACCCACCATATGTAGAGGTCCGCAGCCAGGATCTTCCTGCGGGGTGCTACCGCGCCCAGCTGAGCCGCCAAGGTGCAGAAGGGCAGGAACAACTGCCTGAGCCATGATTCAGCAGCTTCGGCGAAACTGGGCGATGGACCTTCGTTTTCCGCCAGATAGCGCAGGTGGCGCTCGATATCGGCGGTAAGGATGTCATAACGGTTATCCTGGCCAAAGCGCAGCTGGGTATCCTGCAGGGATAGGGAAAGTCCTGTGGCCCTATAGAACCTGTCACGCTCGTAGATTGTGATCGCCTGAAGCATCTGTTTGGTACTCATTTCCGGAGACAGGGTCAGTCCGCTGTCGATGGACGACACTTCTGCGTCGATGAAGGCCACGCCCTGGTCCTTGGCCACCGAGACCCGGTGGTTGCCGTCCCGCACGAAATAGAGGCCGCCGATCTCGTAGACAACGATGGGTGGCAGGATCCGCATTTCCTTGAATGCCAGGTCTATCTTGGCCCATCGTTGTCTGCTCAGGTTTTTCTTTGGCCTGAAGCCCAGGCTGAAATCCTGGTGGCGGTTTTCGCTGCCGACAATTTTGTCTACAGGTATGGACTGCAAACCCCGATAGCTCTCTTCTGAAAGACCAAGCCTCTGGCGTATTACGTCGAAGGGTACCAGGCTGTTGCTGCGCCGTGCCAGAAGGGCCCGGACACCATCGTACAGTGCCCGAACTTTGGCGTCGTCGAATCGAAGATCTGACCGGTAAATCTTGTCGATGGTGTTCATCAATTCAATATACTAAAATAGTAAGCATTATTGCCGAACTTCCGGGACCAGAGGCAAAGCGTGCAACCGCCATCAGGCCACAGGATCCACCAGGGTAAAGAAACCGAAGGCTTCGAAGTCTTTGGTGTTCCGGGTGTGGAATTCCTTTACGCCATTGTTTTTCAGTGTAACGGCAAGAACCAGATCGAAGCTGCGGCGGGCCGGAAAGGAAGCATCCTTCCAGAACCCTTCAAGCTGTCCGATCATGCCGGTTTCCCAGGCGCAATGCAGCCACCCGGATTTGTTCCGGTACCAGGACACTGCAGCAGCTGCATCCGGCGCCCCCAGCGGATTGGGCAGAACTGCCGGGTTGCGTAGCAAGCGATACAGTTCGAACCACACCTGGTCGGCAATGATCCATGATTCCGGCTCTCCGAGGGCGTGTTGTACCAGATCTGCGTACGTTTTGTGCTCAGGGCAATCCTTGTTTATGGCGTATAGGAGTATGTTTGTGTCCAGACTCTCCATTGCTGGATCCTGTACTCGTTGGCCGCTTCCCTGAGGTCTTCCGCCCCTACAAGTGTTTCCCCGCAATGGTAACTGGGTGGATCTTCCCTGACCATCCTGCCCGGATAGTTGATGCCGTCGTCGAAAAGCTGAACCTTGATCAGGTCGATGCTTGATACTGAGGAAGAAGGCAAGCCCGCCCGGTATAAGGCGCGCGAGTTTCTTGCGATGGCCGGAGGCAAACCCATTTATGAAGAAGCTTGATGGATGCAGACTGGAGAGTGGTCTCCAGTCTGCCAAGTACAGGATTCACAACTGCTTTGCCTTTTTTCATCTCTCTATTTAATAAGTAAATAACCACCTATAGCGAGCAAGCAGTGATCACGCTGATACTCAAGGTTTAGGTTGTTGCGCGGGACATGGCCATTCTCATATGCGTTTGCTGGACAGGAAATAAGATGCAACCTATCATATGGTAATAGGGGAGGAGGGGTCACCATGAAGAACAGGAAGAGCCTCCATGATATTTTCCTGCTCCTGACGCTTGTAATACCGATCGGCATCGCAAGCGGCTCTGACTTTTGTATCTATCGCGAATCGCCCCTGTCCGCCGAGCTGGTCTCCAAGGGGGAATTGCCAGCCCTTGCCCAGCGCCTCCCCGACAACCCTATGCTCATCAAGCCCGAAGACCGGATCGGCCGATTTGGGGGAACCTGGCGCATGGCCATGGTCAAGGTTGAAAACAATCTGTTCCAGCGGGTGATCGGTTACGAGGGCCTGGTCCGCTGGGACAAGGCGTGGACCAGGGTGATCCCGAACGTAGCCCAGTCCTATACGGCCAGCCCCGACTCGAAAACGTTCACCTTCCAATTGCGCAGGGGGCTGAAGTGGTCAGACGGCTACCCCTTTACAGCCGATGACATCGTCTTCTGGTACGAGGCCCTGTACCGTAACGACGAGCTGCAGTTCCTGGTGGAAACCCGGTTTAAATATGGCAAGGGCAAGCTTGTCCTTGAAAAAACGGATGACTATACGGTTGTCTTCCGCTTCGACGAGCCTCAAGGCTTGTTCCTCCAGGGCCTGGCGAGCGTCAAAGGAGCCTTCGCGACCAATTGTCCCCGGCACTACCTGTCGCAGTTCCATAAGGACTACAACCCCGACATCGACCGTCTTGTCGCTCAGGAAGGAGTCAAGAACTGGGTGGAATTGTTCAGGAAGAAGTCCTGGCCGACCGTGGACACGATGCCGTTCAGCATGGTTCCGGAATTCCCGACCCTGTTTGCCTGGGTTCTGGAGCCCGGAGCCTTCGATTCCGCCGGTAAACCCGCCCCTGTCGTCAGGGCCGTACGCAATCCCTACTACTGGAAGATCGACACCGAGTACAACCAGCTGCCTTATATAGACCGCCTTGAATTTCATGTGGTTGAAAAAGTGGCCGACATCCTGCCGCTCGTCCTGGCAGGTAAAATAGACATGCAGGACCGTAACATTCCCGCGGAAGCCGCCTTGCCTGAATCAGACAAAGGGGG
>MIBM01000133.1:0-5790 GCA_001830645.1 Spirochaetes bacterium RIFOXYC1_FULL_54_7 | reverse complement strand
TCAACCGCCCCGGGATCATCCAGGCCACGAAACTCGATGTCCATCCGGTCCAGGTTGCCCCTCTGCCTGGAACGCCATTCTATAACCAACGACTGGCTACCCAGTACCTGTCGTATGATCCGGAGGCGGCCAACCGCTATCTTGACAAGGCCGGCTACGCAAGGCGTGACACCGATGGATTCCGGCTTGGTCCGGACGGCAAACGCATCCGGATAACCATGCTTAACCCCACTCCCGTTCCTGCCGGAGATTTCAGCATCCATCTGCCGATGATCCAGGCCGAATGGAAGGCAGTCGGTATCGATATAGTCATCGAAACCATTCACCGGACGGAAGCTGACAAGCGGTGGGCCAACAACGATTACGACGTGACGGCGTTTACTGGCGCGGGAGGCTTTGACGCCGTCCTGAGTCCGCGCCATTACCTGCCTTCCGAAACCTTCTGGTCCCAGCAGGGGGTGCGCTGGGCCTACTGGTTCGCCGACCGGATGGATCCCAGGGCCGAAGAGCCGCCCGAGCCCGTAAAGGAGTCTATCACGCTGTATCGGCAGGTGCTCCGGACGGCGGAGGCTAAGCTGCAATCCGAGCTGATGAGTCAGATCATGGAAATCGCTGCGGAGCAGTTTCAGGTGATCGGAATCCACTCGATTCCGACCGGCTACGGTATTGTCCGGTACAACTTCCGCAACGTGCCGCCCCTGATGTTTTCAGCGGCCTTCTATCCAAATCCTGCGCCGACCAATACCTGCCAGTATTTCATAGACCAGCCATAGGAGTTAATATCATCAACCGGACTCGAATGCTTGCGGGTATTATACGAGGCTCCTTCGTTCACTCCATAGGATTCAGGATAGGGGCCATGATCGTTCTCGTGGAAATCACGGTTTCCGCGGTCACTGGCGCGCTCTATATTGGCAGCTTCAATGCTGAGGTTGATCGAACCATCACTCAACGGGTCCTGCTGCCCGGCTCCCTGATGGACGCGGGATTGCTGAATCTGGATGTTGTCACCGACGAAAAAAGCATGCGCGAACTGGTGGGTGAGGAACTGATTAACGCTTTCGTCATCGGGATCAACGGGAACATCTTCTTCTCCCTTGATAAAGAATATATCGGGTGTCCTTTCGACAGCGTGTCCCTGATTGACAAGGAAACCCTGACTCAACACCCCACAAGCCCTGTGGTACGGCACGATTTGCCTCGCGGTAGTGTTGTTGCCCTGACCCCGCTGTTCGGGATGGACGGGCGTACCATACGTTTCTTTGTCCATATCGAGGCGTCCACGGCAAAAGCTGCTGCTCTGAAGCGCGAGGTTCTTCTTCTGTTCCTGACGGGAGCGCTGATCGTTGTTCTGTCAACTTCCCTCATCATCCTGGTCGCTTTTCAACTCATCATATTCGGTCCCCTGCGTCGGGTTTTGCGTGCCGTCAGACAGATGGAAACCGGAGATTTGGCCGCGCGGATCGCGCGGCATGATGCGCGCGATGAATTAGGGGATCTTGCCCGGGCCTTCAATCTCATGGCTGCCAGGCTCAGGCAGAACCTGGAGAAGCTGCGTCGTGAACGCGATCTGGTTACCCGTATCATGGAAACCAGTCCCGTGGGAATCACGGTGGCTGATCGGGAAGGCTTGATCACCTTCGCCAACGCCAGTGCGGAGCAGGTGTTGGGGCTGACGAGGGACGAAACCGGTGGAAGAGCCGTCAACTCCCCCGAGTGGCGGATTACTGACTTTGATGGTCGACCCTTTCCTGACGAGAACCTGCCCTTTTACCAGGTAATGCGGACCGGGCAACCCGTACATGAACTGCGCCATGCCATCGAATGGCCCGATGGCCGGCGAGCGTTCCTTTCCATCAACGGCGCACCCCTTTTTAACGAGTCCCGGGAGGTGGAAAGCGTGGTTTTTTCAATTGAGGATATTACCGAGCGTCTCCGGGTTGAAGAGGAAATCCGCCGGCTCAACCGGGATCTTGAGCAGCGCGTCGCTGACCGGACCGCTCAACTGGAGGCAATAAATAAAGACCTGGAGGCCTTTTCCTACTCTGTTTCGCACGATCTTCGAACGCCCCTCCGCCATATCGACGGATACATAGCGCTCTTGGTCTCACGGTTCCGTGAAAACCTGCCCGGGAAGGCCCTGCACTACCTGGATAGCATTGCCGATTCCGCACGCCTGATGGGTCAACTCATCGATGATCTGCTTCGCTTCTCCAGGACAGGACGAGCGGAAATGCGCTGGGAACACGTTGATATGAACAGTATGCTTGATAAAGAGCTGACTCAGATACGAGAAAACAATCCGGAACATCAAATTGAATGGGATATCGGAGAATTACCTGCAGTTCAAGGCGATTATGCCCTCCTCCGTCAGGTCTGGGTCAACCTGTTGGGAAACGCGGTCAAGTATACAGGCAGGGCAGAGACTGCGAAGATCCAAGTTCGTGCCATGGAAGGAAACAGTGATTATACTTTCGTTGTTACGGATAATGGTGTAGGCTTCGATATGGAATATGCCGGCAAGCTCTTCGGCGTTTTCCAGCGACTGCATAGCGAGGAGGAGTTTGAAGGGAGCGGAATCGGCCTGGCTATCGTGCAACGAATAATCAACCGCCATGGCGGCCGGGTCTGGGCGGAATCAGAGCCGGATCGCGGAGCTCGGTTTTATTTCTCCCTACCCAAATGTAAGGAGGAAAACGATGTCTGAATGCGGAGCGATCCTGTTCGCGGAAGATAATGCCAAAGATGTCGAGTTGGTACTTGAGACGCTGGCAGAAAGTCATTTTCCCAATAGGGTCGTTCATGTGAAGGATGGTGTAAAGGCGCTGGAATATCTACGCTGTGAAGGGGAATACAAATCACGCGAAAGTGGTAATCCGGCAGTGACCGTCCTCGACCTCAAGATGCCGCGAATGGATGGCTTCGGTGTGTTGAGTGCTATCCGTTCCGACCCGAGTCTGAAATATATACCGGTAGTGATGCTTACTTCCTCCCAGGAAGAACGGGATATCATCAGAAGTTATGAACTGGGCACCAATGCTTATGTTGTCAAGCCGGTCAGGTTTTCGGACTTTATCAACGCTATAAGGCTGATCGGCAAATTCTGGTTCATGCTCAATGAACCGCCGGGCGTATGACAATATGACCAATTTACGGATTCTTCATCTTGAAGATTCGCCGCCTGACGCAGAGCTCATCCGCGAACTATTGATTGAAACGGTGTCCCCTGAGCGTATTGACCTGGCCTCCAACGAGCAGGAGTTCACTTCGTTCCTGAAGAATGGCCACTACAATCTGATCCTTGCGGATTATCACCTCCCGGGCTTCGATGCCCCGGCGGCGCTCCGCCTGGCGAAGCTGTTTTGTCCCGATCTGCCGTTCATCATTGTTTCCGGCGCCATCGGAGAAGATAAGGCTGTTGACATCCTCAAGCTGGGTGCCACGGACTACGTTCTTAAAACCCGGCTTGACAAACTGCCGTTGGCGATTAATCGGACGCTTGACGAGGTCAGGGCATTTAAAGCATGCCACCTGGCGGAATCCAAGTTGCGAACACTGGTTGAGAATGTTCCTGATTTAATTGCCCGCTTTGACGCCGATTGTCGCCTTACTGTCGTTAATTCAGCTTTTCTGGAAAGTGTCCCAGACCCGGCCGTAGCCGTCATCGGCAAGACATTAGGCGAGACCGGCCTGCCGAAAGATGACGGCGTAAACGCTGCGTTCGAAGGCGCGGTCCGACAGGTTTTCGACGAGGGTATCACCCGGGAGCTGGAATCCCAATTGCTGATGCGGGGTGGGGTACGGATTTTTGAGATTCTCCTGGTTCCCGAACGGGAGGATAACAGGAAAATTACTAGCGTATTGAGTATCGCTCGCGATATCACCGAACGCAAATGTATGGAAGACGAGACACGAACCAGGGAATCCGAGCTCATACGCCTGAACCGGGCCATGCGGATGCTCATCCTAGCCAATAAAATACTGATACGCGCTTCAGATGAAGAATCCTTGCTGAAGGAGATTACCCGGATTATCGTAGAGGTAGGTGGGTATATATCGGCTTGTGTTGTCTTCGTGGATGAAGGAGAGGTGGGAAATATTGTTCCTGAGGACGATTACAACTCGAAGGTCGTTGTCTTCCCGCTGATCGGCGATGGACGGACATTCGGCACACTGGCTATTACCACAGAGACTGCGGATATAAGCGGAACAGGTGAAATGAAGATCCTGGAAGAGCTGGCAAGCGACCTTGCCTTCGGCCTCATTGTGCTGCGTTTGCGGGAAGCGCACCGTCGTATGGAGGACTTCCTCCGGATATCCCTGGCCGAAAAGGAAACCCTCCTGCGGGAGCTGTATCACAGGACAAGGAACAATATGCAGGTCATCTCTTCCCTTCTCAATTTATATGGATCGGAAGAGGGTGACGAACACCTGAAAAGCATCTTCAAGGATATGGCCTCACGTATAGAGTCCATGTCCCTCGTCCAGAGAGAGCTGTACGAGTCCAAGAACCTGACAAAGGTCGAGCTGCGAACCTATATCTCCGATCTTGTGAACCAACTATCGGCCAACTATCGGAGCCCTGAGCGTCGGATATGTTATTCTTCTTACTCGGATGAAATCTTTCTTGCCGTCGAAGCTGCCATCCCCATCGGGCTCATCATCAATGAACTGATCATCAATTCTGTCCATCATGCATTCGAGGGGCGGAAGGAGGGGAACATCCACGTTGAACTACGTGTGAGGGAAGGAGGAGGTCTCCGGCTCTCGCTATCCGATGACGGTGTCGGCCTTCCAGAAGGATTCTCGCTTGCCTGCAATGCCCGAATGGGGCTGACGACCGTGGATACCTTGGTCCGGCATCAACTTGGAGGGCAAATCAATTTTTCAACCGGTGAGGGCTTCAGGGTAACCATCGATTTTGACGGGCCTGCCCCCTGATCAGAGGTCTGTCCCTCGATCAAAGGGTTGACCCCCGATCAGAGGTCTGATGCATGATCGGAGATCAGTCGCTGCTATTTCCTGATATTGTAGAAGGCATTCCTGCCGGCGTACCCGCGAGTGGTACTCATTTCTGGCGACAGGGCCAGTTCACTGCCTACTATCCTGTCCACCGGTATGGACTGCAAGCCCTGATAGCTTTCTCCCAAAAGGTGGAGCCTCAGGCGTATCACATCGTTGGGGATAAGGCTGTTGCTACAACGAGCCAGGATGGCCAGTATGCCATCGTAGAGGGCACGGGTCCTGGCCTCGTCGAAAGTTATGGCAGATCTGGGATCAATACTGTTCGGGTCCTTGGTGTTGGGTCTCATGGTTTGAATATAGGGCACCTCTAAAAATTAGTGTTTCCAAGTACCCTTGATCTATTTATCACCTTAAATCAAGTTATTTATTGATACAACCACCCAAAACCGGTATCGGGTGGCACTTCAACCCCTCATCGATTGCCCTCTGGCCCCTTGTCAGGGCAAGAGGACAGACTGCCCCTATGTGCGGGCTCCAACCAGATAGCCATAACGGCTCATGTTGTATACCATGTTCATCATGCCGATGGCAAACTTTGCACGTTCAATGCCAATGCATCGAATTGACATGCCTTTCATTGAGTTCGTCATGAATCCAAAAACATGTTCCACTTCACAAATCTGATTTTCAATAGTAGATCCAAGACAAGATTCTATTTTCCCACGTTATAAGCGTTATCTGCCTATTCCTACCAAATCTGCCACCGATTCCTATGCAAACCTGCCACCTGACGGGACGATGTTAACAGGGTAATGGGGTGGCAGT
>MIBM01000132.1 GCA_001830645.1 Spirochaetes bacterium RIFOXYC1_FULL_54_7 | reverse complement strand
GCAGCCCAATCCGAGGCTCCAATCGCACAGTCTTCCGTGCATGAAGGGAATGGAACTCATCCGGGTGGCACAGGCGTCGCGGTGCCCGGTACCTCCAGAGAAGTAGAAATTCCTGTGCAGCAGGTGGTGGATGATGGTGGCAAGGTCGATGTGGGGGCTCTCCGCGCAGGAATAATCCAGGCCATGGGGCGCAACCGGATGGTGCTGACCACCAGTCTTGAACGATCCGGAGACTGGAAGATAGAAGATGGTCGTCTGCTGGTCACCTGCGCCAATGCCTACGACGCCAATACCATCAGCTCGGATGCCAGCATCATCTCAAAAAAAGTTCTGGAAATATACGGCTTGGCCCTGCGCGTGGATGCCCGGGCTGTCGAGCTTCCTCGGGAGGTGCAGACAGCGCCCCGGGATGACGATGAGGGTGATGATGACGGGGATGATGGGCCAGCGGATCCGGTCGAAATTGTGGAGCGGGTCTTCCGGGGGAGACGGATTCCTTCCCGGCAGGCTGATGGTGGTGTCCGGCACTCCTCGAATGACCAATAAATGATGAAACGGAGTAGATCATGGATATGAATGAACTCATGAAAATGTTCAAAGACCCGCAGGCCCTCCAGCGCCAGGCACAGGAAGCCCAGTCCCGTATGGCCTCCGTTACGGCTATTGGTTCGGCCGGTGGTGGTATGGTCAGGATAACCCTGAACGGGATCATGGAAATGTTGTCTGTAGAGATAGCACCGGAGGCCATCGATCCTTCCGATCCGGGCATGCTGCAGGATCTGGTCAGGGCGGCACACAACGATGCCGCAGCCCGGGTCCGCGAGGCGATGCAGGCAGAGGTAGTCCGGACAGTAGGTGGCGCCGGTCTGGGAAACTTTGGTTCCGGATCGTGAAAGCTCTTGAGGATCTTGTCGGTCTCCTCTCACGTCTTCCTGGCATTGGCCGGAAGAGTGCTGCCCGCATTGCCTTTCATCTGCTAAAGGTGGATGGCCAGTATGCGGATGCCCTGTCGTCGGGTATTGCTGGCCTGAGGGACCGGGTCAGGTTCTGCAGCCGTTGCGGAGCCTATACCGAAGAAGATCCTTGTGAAATATGTGCTTCCACTACCAGGGACCGCAGTACCCTGTGCGTGGTTGAGCAGCCCCAGGATGTGCTGACCATCGAGGCGTCGCGTGAATACCACGGAATCTACCATGTTCTTGGAGGGCTCATCTCACCCTTGGATGGCATCGGACCTGAAGCCCTGCGGCTTGACCGCCTGGTGGACAGGGTCAGGTCCATGGATATCCGTGAGGTGGTCATTGCTACCAATCCAACGGTAGAGGGTGACACGACCGCCTTGTATGTGAAGAAGATACTTGATGGAACAAGCGCGCGGGTAAGCCGCCTGGCTACAGGCATCCCGGTAGGCGGGGATCTTGAGTACGCGGATCGGCTCACACTGGCAAGGTCCTTCAGAGGACGGACTGCATTGTAAAAAGGTACAGCTCTGCGATGATTGCCCGGCTTTGCCGCTATTTGAGTCGTTTGTAACAGGCTTCTATCACCACTTCCATGTTTTCAAGCTGGTAGCCAGTAGCCTCCATCCGTGCATGCTGGTCCGAGGTCTTCCAGTCCATGTACGGGTTGGCATAATTCCGTTCCAGGAATTCATGGATCAGATTCTCCGCTTCGTTAAGTTCCTCGCCAAACAGGCTGGCTGGTCTGTTTGGCTGCCTGAGCAGGACTTCACGTATTGCCGGCCTGGCTTTGGCAAGGAAGATGTCCCGGTATACATCATAGCTACGGCCGGACAGACGTTTGATGATATCCGATACCGAACCTGTTGCTGTTTGTGCAGGACTTGGCCGGGATGTCGTTGATGACCTGCCCTTAACACCCAGATCTGGTTGATTTGCCGTTTTACTTAGGCGGGGAGCAGACGTTTTTGGCTGGACCCGTACAAGCCTGGTATCCATTGCAGGTGCAGTTGATGTTTTTATTGCAGGACTGACGGTGGAGTGAACAGGAGCTGCAGGTGTAGGTAGCCGGGCTGGCACTCTGGCTGGTATCGCTAATCCATTAGGAGCCCGGACAGGAATGTGTGACCGGTTTGCCCGGCGACCGGATTTGGGTACTACGGTATTCTGGCGAGCCAGGAAAACCGGACTGGCTGGCTGGTTGGCTGGCGGGTGG
>MIBM01000131.1:532-2176 GCA_001830645.1 Spirochaetes bacterium RIFOXYC1_FULL_54_7 | reverse complement strand
GCGCAGGTCGGCATCACGTTTGAGTATGAGGGACGAGAGCCAGGGTACCACCATGACCGAAACCAGTGCGCTGGCTGCAAGGGCAAACACAATGGTTAAGGACAGATCATTCATGATGACCCCGATGATACCGGTCAGGAACAACAGGGGTGCGAATACGCAGATGCTGGTGGTTGTGGACGCCAGGATGGCTGAACCGACCTCGCCGGCACCGATCAGGGCTGCCTGTCGGCGGTCTCCACCCTGACTGAACTTCCTGTAGGTATTCTCAAGGACCACGATGGAATTGTCTACAATCATGCCGATGGCTACGGTAACCCCTGACAGGGACAGCAGGTTCAATGACCGGCCGGTGCCATACAACCCTATGATGGCAAAGAGGACCGACAGGGGTATGGAAAGGCTGATGATCAGTGTGGCCCGCAGGTCATGGAGTACAAAGAGTATGACCACTATGGTCAAGGCCAGGCCGGTAAGGCCCGCCCGAATGACTGTGTCCAGGGAACGGAGGGTTGTCTCGCTCTGGTCGGTGATGACCGCGTATTCAATCATGCCGGCTGTTTCACGGCTCAGCTCATCCATGATGGCCTTGGCTCCCGCCACGATGCGTATGGTATCACCCTCATCGCGCTTGAGGATGTCCATCATGACGTAATCCTTGCCAGCCGAGCGTATCCTGACGTTCCTGGCTTCTGTCTCGACATGTATGTCGGCCACATCCTTGAGGTAGATGATGGAGCCGTCGGACTGGCCAACAGCCAGGTCTCCCAGTTCGCCAAGGCCCGAGAACGAACCTGCGGTGGTGAAGGACAGTTCCCTTGAGCGGTAACTGGCACTGCCTGCAGGTATGTTGATGTTGTTGTACTGCAGTGCTTCATGGATACCCAGGGCCGACAGCCCCCTGGACTCCAGAGCGGCAATGTCCAGGATGATACGCACCTCGCGTCTGGTACCACCTACGAGGCTTATCCTCGAAACACCTGGAACCCGGGCAATGGCAGGGCTGATCCGTTCTTCCAGATAGTCGGTAAGGGTCTCGGTATCCATTTCACTGGTTATGCGCACCGACAGCACCGGAAGGAAGGCGCTGGCTTCGGTTATGTATATGACCGGGGCACCGTCCATGCCGTCGGGCAGCTCATCCATGATACCGTTAAGCAATTCCCTGATCTGGGGCAGCTTCTCCCGGACGTTCACGTCGGACCGGAATTCCATGGACACCACGGAGGTGGAGTCGGAACTGGAAGAGCTCAGTTCGGAGATACCAGGCAGGGTGGACATCTGGTTTTCGATCAGTCTGGAAATGTCCCTCTCCACTTCCTTCGCGCCCGCTCCTGGGTAGATGGTGACTATGGTGGCTACAGGTTGCGATACAGCAGGTATCATCTCGGAGTTGAGTGACCTGAGGGCAAGGAAGCCGAATACCATGAGTCCTGCCAGGAAGATGGTTATTATGGCTGGATGTTTTACGGAGAAATCGGACAGTATCATTGGCCTTCGCCTACAATGACCACTGGCGAGCCGTCACGGGCAAAGAAGTGGCCTTCCACTATTACGTCCCGCTCTGCCCATTCATCAGGTACAGCAAAGGCAGTGCCAGATGAGGCGGCTGGGACGAAACCGGCGTTGGTGGCCTTGCCATCC
>MIBM01000131.1:0-519 GCA_001830645.1 Spirochaetes bacterium RIFOXYC1_FULL_54_7 | reverse complement strand
TCAGGTTTCCACTGGAGAGGGCTTCGAATGGCAGGCTGAGCACTCCTTCCCAGCGGTCCAGCTCGAACTCCAGGGAAACGAACATCCCGGGCCTCAGGGTGCCGGCTTTGTCGTCTATGCTTATGACGGTCTCGAAATTCTTGGTACCCGAGGAGACGAAGGGGCTTACGCTACGTACCGTTCCCCGCAGTGGTGTACCACCGGAGCGGCGTACAGTGATGCCCATAATCCGGTGGTTTGCCATGAAAGTTTCGTAGTACCGTTCCGGAATCTGAGCCCTGACGACCAGGTCGTCAAGGGTGCCGATGGTGACGATGGGTCGCTCGGGGGAGGCTATGGACCCGACGGACAGATGCTTGATCAATACCACACCATCCATGGGGCTCTTTACGCTGGCATAGCCAAGCTGGATCCTGGCCAGCTCGTATTGGGAGGAGTAGGCCTCGTACTGGGTCCTGGCCTGTTCGTAGCTCTGCTGGCTGGTGGCGTTGGCCCGGAACAACTGTTCCAGGCGCTCAT
>MIBM01000130.1:178-2049 GCA_001830645.1 Spirochaetes bacterium RIFOXYC1_FULL_54_7 | reverse complement strand
AAAAGCGCTCATGCCTTGTCCTTGGGCTTGGTCTTGCCGACCGCTGGCTTGCCGCTTTTCGGCATGCTGGATTTCGGCCTTCTGGATTTCGGCTTTCTGACCAGGGGCTGGATGAGTTCGACGAAGCGCCCGTAGTCCCAGCCGCTCGCTTCCGCATAAGTCAGGGTCTGCTCCAGAGTGGCCAGCATGGCCTTTTCGTTTCCGGTCTTGGCCGTTCCCCTTGCTGAGGACCAGACCAGGCTGGCTGCGGCAGTGAAGGTGGCAGTGGTTCTGAAAGCCTCGGCATTGAACCAGGTTACTCCATCCCAGAGGTTGAGTCCCAGCAGTCTTGCCCATTCGGGGTCTGCCGGAATGCTCGCGGCAAGCTCAAGTATGGACCATCCGTCCAGGGCCTGTGGATCCAGTCTGGCCAGCATGGCCTTTGCAAGGTTTGTCGCGTGCCAGGCATCGTCCCCGTGTACATGGACAGTCTGCATGGCCTCACGTAGTTTCCTGTCCAGGCACCAGTGATCCACTACAGCCCTGGCGTCACGGCCTGAAACCGGCTCTCCGAGCAAGGCGCTTATGCTGACCAGGGAAGCAAAGCAGGCAAGGGCTTCCCTTGCTCCTGGATGGGCAGCCAATTGACCGGCCAGGCTGGCTGTCAAAGGTTTTTCAGAAGCAGTTTTCTGGTGCTTTGCTCCTGGCTTGCCATCCTTCATCAGTATTGCCAGGGCTTTTTTTGCGGCTATGCCTTGTTTTACTACCCGGGCAACCCGGGCTTTTTCATTTACAGTTGATTCTTGTACCCCTGATATGCCTGCCATGAAGAGAACAGCAACCCGGCAGAACTCGACAAAGGTCTTTTGTTCCTCTGCCTCCGAAGGAGCTTTGGTCGTTTTTGTCCCTGTCATGGGTTTTGAGGTTTCAGCCAGACCGGGTACAGGCAACAGTCTTGCAAACCAGTCGCTGCCATACAACGCATTCCAGGCTGTGTACAGTTCCTCGAGTGCCAGATCCTGTACTGCTGCCGACAGATCGGGGACGCCCCGGCCTGCCAGGCTCTGGCAAAGCCTTGCATAGGTTCCCAGTCCGTCGTCATGGATGTTGCCTACGTCCAGGAATACCTGGCACTGGAAACCGTCCAGCATGATGAACATGCCGTCGGAGATTATTTCATCAGAGCGTCGTATGAACCATAACCTGGAACGCTGTTCCCTCATTACTGTGAAACTGTCTGCTCCGGCCTCAAGGCCCAGGCCTTCGGCCAGGCTTCTCCTGACCATGGTTTTGGTTCCATCCTGATTCTTCTCTGCGAAGGAAGAGGAGACTTTTATCCTGCCTGCGGTGTTTTCCCAGGCGTTGTTGAACAGTACCAGGGCACGCTCGTTCTCGTGGCCATTGGTGAAGGCAAAGACATTCTCGTCCACACTGCCATCGTGGCGCACCAGGTCGAAGAGGAGGAACTTGTCCACCCCGGAGAAGAGGTAACGCCGCTTGAGGAGGGGGAATATCTCGTGCTCATGCCGTTGCACCAACCAGTAATCGGGATTCTCGTCCTTGTATGCCTTGCGGTACTCCATGCCGTACTTCTCGGTCAGGCCCTCCACCTGGCCGTGGCCGAACATGGGAAGGCCTGGCATGGTGGCCATGAGGGTACATACACCGAAGTAGTGGTCGTCCTTGCCGAACTGGGCTACAGCGGTTTCCTCGTCGGGATTGTTCATGAAGTTGACGAAACGCTTGAGTATGTCCTTGTCGAACTCCTGGGTGTTTTTTATGGTTTCCCGGTATTTCCGGTTTTCCTTGTTCTTGAGCATGTTCATGAAGGCAGAGTTGTACACCCGGTGCATGCCGAGGGTCCGTACAAAGTAGCCTTCCATCATCCAGAA
>MIBM01000130.1:0-165 GCA_001830645.1 Spirochaetes bacterium RIFOXYC1_FULL_54_7 | reverse complement strand
AGCAGGGTATCCGGTGCCTCGGCAGCGCACATGTCCACTACCTCGCGCCAGAATTCTTCGGGCATCCGGGCATCGAAGTCATCATGGGCAAGGGCGCACTCCCCGCGGCTGGCTATGTCGCCGCCGTGTCCGGGTTCGGGGTACCAGAGCCGTCGGAAATGGCGC
>MIBM01000129.1:1743-1975 GCA_001830645.1 Spirochaetes bacterium RIFOXYC1_FULL_54_7 | reverse complement strand
GCCGATCTGGTAGGGGAAGCTGTATGGTGGCGTCTGGACAGCGGGGCTTACACCTCGAGGCAGTCGTGGCAAGGCTTTGTCCAGACCTGCTGTTATGGCATAGACAATGCGGATGGCACCCTTGTCCCTGGCGTCCACCGAGCGCCGGTCAAGGCGCAGGCTGGCAAGATCTGTCTGCCGTATACCAAGGACTCTGGCCGCGCGTTCCCTGATGCTGTTCTCGTCATGGTCC
>MIBM01000129.1:0-1725 GCA_001830645.1 Spirochaetes bacterium RIFOXYC1_FULL_54_7 | reverse complement strand
GGTATCCGGTATAACCAGACCGCTGGAACCTGGTTCATTCGAGCGGAACTCTTTCCCTGCCTTTTGCGGTGATGATGGTAAGGCTGTCGTAACCTGCCTCGGCCGCAGCCTGCAGTCCGGCATCACGGTAGGCCAGCAGATGGGCACTGGCATGGGCATCGGAATTGAGGCAGATGTCGACATTCCGCAGCTTGAGTTCCTTCAGTATCCATGCGGCGGGGTAGGGTGTGGATAGTTTGCCCCTGGCCATGCCGCCGGTATTTATCTCCACTATGATATCCGTGCCGGTCAAGGCATCCACTGTCGACATGGCAGCGGCCTTGTAATGCACAGTGTCCTCACGGAACCTGCTCATATTGGGATTGTTCTTTCGTATCAGGTCAAAATGGCCAAAAATGTCAAAGCCACCAGCCTTGATGCACGCTGTGGCTGCCTTGTAATAATCTTCTACCAAGGCAGAGGTATTGTTGTCGTAACCCTGACTTATCAGGGCGTCGAAGCTATCCTGGCCATCATCAACGGTTGCCAATGCGTCATCTCCCAGCCTTGGCGGCCTTACATGGTGGATGGCACCGATGACATAGTCCAGACCAAGTCTGTCAAACCTGCCATCCGAAGGCCCACAAAGGCCGTCTATGTAGTCAATTTCAAGACCAAGGAGTATCTCCATCCGGCCATGATAGGCCTCACCGAGGGCACGTATGGTCCTTACATAGTCGGCCAGCTTGTCTGGCTCCATGGTCCACTCGGTCTGGAAGGGGAGCGGAGCATGGGACGAAAAGCCGAGTACCGCAAAACCTGCGGCATAGGCAGCCTCGGCCATCTCGGCAGCGCTGATCCGGCCGTCACAAAATTCACTGTGGGTATGGTAGTTCGCTAGCATAGGCAACAGTATAACCCCGATGGCCACTCTTGTTCAGCGACCCTTGGCTGAAGGGCTTATAGAATACCGGTCAGCACCAGAACCAGTACCACCACAGCCGCTACGCAGAAAACAGCTGATAGCACACCCAGGACCTTGGAGCCCGTCTTTGCGGCTTTTACCAGTTGCTCCTCGCTTTTAAGGGAAATCAGGAAGCGGCCGTCCTTGCTGTCTGGTTTGCCAATCCGCAGCCGTCCTCCGTCATCCCTGGCCTCGCCCAGGACGTAGATATTCCTGCCGGTCGGAATCGCCCATTCCTCTAGTTTGTAACCCAGGGTGCGACGACCCGAGCCGATTGCTCCTATGTTCATGGTGAAACTGCCCAAGCGTATGCTGGCTCCGCGTTCACCCTGTTCGAAGCGTGAAAGCACCCTTTCGCCGTCCATGGTTGCGCCTTCAGGGTCTACCTCTATGGCGCCGGCACCGTCCTTGACCATGAAGGGCAGGCGGCGTTCGTTGCTGGACAACGTTTCCGAACCGCGTCGGGTGGCATTGCGGATGTTGCCATTCGAATCTTTTTCCGTATACGACTCTTCGTATTCCCGGGTAAGCGTTGACCGGTACCAGATGCAGTCGGTTCCAGACATTTCGGCCTTCAAGGGGTTCCGGGACTCGACGATGCCCTTGATTTCAGTTGTCTGGTTCAGGGAGCCAGGACCTATCTCTGCGGCTATGTCCCTGGCCAGCTTCTCAAGATCAGCACTAGTGCTGGTTTCCGTAGCCTGCATGTCCAGGGCTTTCCTGCCCTGCCCACGGCCAAGGAAGAAGAAAAGGACCGCGATGGCCGCGAGTCCTACGGGTAT
>MIBM01000128.1:14168-17466 GCA_001830645.1 Spirochaetes bacterium RIFOXYC1_FULL_54_7 | reverse complement strand
CTTCAAGACCAAGGTGGGCATCCAGTTCCAGTCCACCGCTTTGCCGGAATTCATTACCGTCCGGGAGACCCTGGCGCTCTTCTCGGCCTTCTATGCAAGCCCGCGGCCCATGGAGGAGGTCATCCGCCTCTGCTCCCTGGAAGACATACTGGAGAGGGACAACCAGAAGCTGTCCGGCGGCCAGCGCCAGCGCATGCTCCTGGCCCTGGCCATCATACCAAAACCTGAAGTAGTCTTCCTGGACGAGCCAACCACCGGCCTGGATCCCCAGGCCAGGCGCAACTTCTGGGATCTCATAAACCGCATCAAGACTGAGAAAACCACCGTGATCCTGACCACCCATTACATGGACGAGGCCCAGCTCCTGTGCGAGCAGGTGGGCATCATGGACCAGGGGAAGATCATGGAGATTGATACACCGGTGAACCTGCTTGCCAAACATTTCGACGGAGTGCTTATACGATTGCCTTACGACGGCTGCTGCTCCGATGCCCTTGGCAGCTTTAACGGGCTGGTCATCCGTGGCGATTCCCTTGAACTGCAGACCAACACCCTGGACAAAAGCCTCAAGGACCTGCTTGCCGCCCAGGTGAACCTTGAGGGCCTGTCCATACATAAACCGAACCTCGAGGACCTGTTCATCAAGCTGACCGGCTCCTCCCTGCGCACCTGAAAGGCACAATGCAATGATAGCCAGACAATTCGCCGCCCTGTACAAGGCGCGCACCATGGAGTTTGTCCGCGACCGCGGCACCTTTTTCTGGAACCTGCTATTCCCCGTCTTCCTGGTCCTGGGTATGGCCTTTGCCTTCTCCGGGGGTGACGAGAAGCTGTACAAGATCGGCGTGGTGGGAAAAGCCGACCCAGTGGTGCGCATCCTGGGCATGGAGCAGATGCAGCTAATACCCTATGCCGACGCCCTGGAGGCCAGCCAGAGGCTGGAACGCCACCAGATAGACTTCGTCATAGACTTTGACCGCCGCGAGTTTGGCGTTAATGAGCAATCCAGCAAGGGCCGCTTCCTCCGGGAGCTCTTCGCAGCCCAGCAGGCCGTTGCCACCCTGGACGCCCGGGCCTATACTGATGCAGCTCTGTCCCTAAATTTTACCCAGCGCGCGGTAAGCGGACGGGCCACCCGCTATGTGGACTGGCTGGTTCCGGGTGTCATCGGCATGAACATGATGTTCTCAAGCCTCTTCGGGGTTGGCTACGTGATAGTGCGGTACCGCAAGAACGGCGTCCTCAAGCGTCTGAAGGCCACGCCGGTGCATGCCCTGAACTTTGTCAGCGCCCAGGCAGCCAGCCGCCTGGTCATAGTCCTCTTGACATCGATCTTCGTCTTCACCGGCACCAACCTCCTGCTGCGCTTCGTGATGCGCGGCAGCTACCTGGACCTGCTCTTGCTGACCACCATGGGCATACTCTGCATGATATCCCTAGGCCTGGTGTTCGCTTCCAGGATGCGCAGCGAGGAGCTGGCCGGTGGGGTGCTGAACCTGGTAACCATACCCATGCTGGCCCTGTCGGGAGTGTTCTTCTCCCTTGAAGGCAGCCCACCCATCCTGCGTAGCATCTCCCGGGCCTTCCCCCTGACCCACTTCATAGAGGCAGCCAGGAAGATCATGCTGGACGGTGCCGGACTGGTCCAGGTGGCACCGAACCTGCTGTTTCTGGCAAGCCTGACGGCGATGTTCCTGGTTCTGAGTGCGACCCTGTTCAAGTGGGAGTGATGATTCTACCGAAGAAGTAAGGGGTAGAAGAATTCCTCCAGCAGTTCGGGTTCCGCGAGAACAGCGGTTTGGGATATCATTGTCGGGAGGATATGGTATGGGCAGGACCGTGCGGTTCGGAGTCTCCATGGATGAAAGTCTCACCGAATTGCTGGACGAATGGGCGCTCAAGCAGGGGCATCCAAACCGTTCAGAGGCCATCCGTGGACTGGTCAGGCAGGAATTGACCACCCTTGGCTCGAAAGCCGAGGACCAGCCAGTCATCGCGACGGTCACCCTCCTGTATCATCACGGGACTCTGCTGCCGCGGGCGCCGATAGCAGCCTTTCCATCGATACACATCAGCTTCAATGTCCAGGTACACCTGGAGCAGGATATCTGCGCGAAAGTACTGATTGTCAGCGGCAGAAGCGATGAAATCCGAAGCTGGTCCAGCAAACTACTCTGCCACCATGGCGTGATCGGGCGATTGAATATTGCCGCCACCAACGAGCTGTTTCGGGAACTCCGTCAGGGCTCATGACAATTTGATAATACGGTAATGTGGATCGTATCGATACCAGGCCCACCAGCTTCCACGCCCATCATTGGGGTACCACATACGGAATCCCGTTGAGCCGTCCCACATGCACATCGATGTCATATACCGCCCGTATGTTTTCCGGGGTGATGATCTCCCTGCCGCCCGCGGCATAGATTGTGCCGTCCTTCATCAATATGAGTTTGTTCGAATACCGGATCGAGAGATTGATGTCATGAAGGGTGAATACTGCGGCCATTCGATTGGATCCGACTATGCCTTGTATCATTGCCATCAGGCGATGCTGGTTTCTGAGATCAAGGTTGCTCGTCGGTTCATCGAGCACCAGTACATGCGGCTCCTGGGCCAGGGCCCGGGCAATCTGCACCAGCTGGAACTCCCCTCCACTAAGCTCGTCGGCATAGCGCAGCGCGAGATCGGACAGGCCGAGAAACCCGATTACTTCGGCGGCAAGCTTGTGGTCCCGCTCCTGAACACTCCAGGCTGCATGGGGTATGCGCCCGAGCAGGACCAGGTCGAAGACTGTCAGGCGGGACGCAGCGCCGCGCTGGGCCACATACCCGATCTGTCTGGCAATATCCTTTCCGCTCAGGAGCCTCGTGTCCTGCCCCTCGATCAGTATAGAACCCCGACGGGGTTTCAGAATCCGGTTAAGGCACTTCAGCAGGGTGCTCTTGCCCACCCCGTTGGGTCCCATGATGGTCAGCAAGTCGCCGACCTCCACACTGAAGGTGATATCGTGAATCGCAGCATGGCTTGCATAGCTGAATTCAATTCCATCGACCCGGAGGATCATCGTCCTGACTTCCTGATAAGAAGATAGATGAATAGCGGCCCCCCCAGCATCGAGGTCAGCACTCCCACCGGCAACACCATAGGCGCAACAATCACCTTGGCCAGGGTATCCGCAACCAGCAGGACGACGGCACCAACCAGCGGCGAGGCTACCAGCAGGTAGCGCTGATCGCTCCCAATCACCCGCCTGGCTATGTGGGGTCCAAGGAGGCCAATGAAGGCAATGATACCG
>MIBM01000128.1:14060-14160 GCA_001830645.1 Spirochaetes bacterium RIFOXYC1_FULL_54_7 | reverse complement strand
CACGATCACCGCCGAGAGCAATGAGGCGGATACCATTGCATGGATCCGCAGCCGGGCGCAAATGATCCCGAGTCCTGTCGCGGTCTCATCGCCGCTGTCC
>MIBM01000128.1:10510-14017 GCA_001830645.1 Spirochaetes bacterium RIFOXYC1_FULL_54_7 | reverse complement strand
CCGGTATCAACACGAGGGAGGTGAACAGGACCACCTGCCAGTCCGCCCGTCCCAGGTCTCCGAAGGACCAGGAAACGATGTGTTCCAGCTGTACACTGTCGGCGAAGTACTGCATCAGGGTGAGCCCCGCGGCAAACATGGCGCCTATGGCTATACCTGCGAGCACCATGCTCTCCGCGGAGATCCGCGTGAGTGCAGTCAGCAACAGGATCGTAGCTGTGGCGAGCAGACTGAAGGCGAAGGCGGAGATAGTAACAAGCTGGGGGCTGTTGATGATGATTGAGGAGGAAGTACTTGTACCTGCCTGTAAAAAAACGATGGCAAAGGCTGCACCGAAGGCAGCCGCGCTGGATTGTCCGAGGGTATAGGGCGAGGCAAGCTGATTGCGTAGTACCGACTGCATCACGGTGCCTGATATCGACAAGCCCGCACCGGCCACTATTGCCGCGCTGATCCGGGGCATGCGGACATTCCAAATAATCCGGCCGGGTCCGCTCCTGTCAAAGCTCAGGAGCAGGCCCAGGACCTCCCCGAAGGGGATCCGGATGGCTCCCATGCTTGCCGAGACAAGCAGAGTCGCAAGAAGCACAAGCGCAACGGCCAGGATGAACCCTATCTTGCCCCTGATGTAGGTCCTGTACTGCGCAACGAGGGCAGGCTGTTCTACCACCAATCGGCCCGACCCAGACCGGGTTTATGTCGGCTGATTACCCTGTCGTAGTCCAGATCTACCCCGAAGAAAAGCCGCCATATCTGTGCCGCCTTGTCTTCAATCACCACATCGGCAAATAGCCCTGGATACAGCACTTTCCCTACGTAGTAGATATTTATCAGCTGGTTCTCCCAGTTGGTTCCGTAATACTTGTATACTAGGGTGGTATACACAGCACGGTTCCTGAACGCTGTTACCTGGTCATCCAGAAGTTCTTGTTTTGCCCTGTATCCAGCCCTTGACAGCTCGTTGTTGGCTGTATCAATGAATACCGCATCCGGATTGGCGGCGATCAGCTCTTCCAGGGAAGTCATATACGGCTGGCGGTTATTAGCCGGATTTGTAGGCATCACATTTACCGTGCCGGTCATATCGAAAGGTATATAGTCGCCACTGGTCCGCAGGAAGTCCGCGGGCCCGTAGAACATCATGCCCCCGGCATAGGCCCGCCCCGGTTCCGTAACAAGCGCCGCGCGGGACGCTAAATCCTGTACGAGCCTTTCGATCCCGCTGATCAATTCTTCCGCCCTTGCATCTTCACCCACCAGCTGCCCGACACGTCTGAGCTGACTGTGGAATCGTTCCAGATCGCTGATCTCGACATCGGCATCGATCGCAAACACTGGCACCCCGAGTTTATCTTGCAGTTGGTCCAGCTGGCCAGCATCAATAGTCGAACTGAAGACTATATCCGGCATGGCAGCGATGATCGCCTCATGGTTTTCTTCGCTGCCAATACTCGGTAGCTCCCGCAAATCCGGCCGGGCTATGCGGTAGGTCGCCAGATGGAAGACTCCGTGGAGCGATTTCTCCCGGCCATGTCCGGCATCTTCGACAGCAATCACCGAGTTGACCGCATCGAAATAGGTCAACAAACGCAGGGAACCCGCTCCGAGGGCTATGATGCGTTTGATATCCCGGGGTACAACAACACTCCGGCCACGCATATCGGTAATTTCCAGGGATGCCATTGCGGTTTCTGGCTGCGGGGGCTTGAATTCCTGTATCCCTGCAGCACTGGCCTTCTGTCCCCCCTGGACCAAGAGTAATCCGGCAAAAACCACAGATAATGAAATCCGTATACAAGCTTTTCTGTTCATTCGCTTCTCCTCTACGCCGAATCGTAGCATGATTTTTATAAATCGTGCTACTCTTGGCAAGGATGAACATCTTCCTATCGAAAAACAATCGGCGAACCACCTGCCAGAATATGCAATTCGCAGCTACTCCCGTCTCTTTACCTGTGACATTGACCAGGGAACCGAGAACAGAGCGGAATGAAAGGTATCAGGCCGGGATTCCCGGGGAACAGAATCAGATTTTTGTAAAAATTTTCCCGCCGTACAGCACTATGGCGGTGCCGACCATGGTCAGGGCTATGCCGACCAGCTTCCACCAGGCAAAGGCATCTTTGGGAGAGCCAAGCAGGCCCCAGTGCGACAAGGCCGCGGCGGCACCAAGCTGGCTGGCTATCAGTATCATGGTAAGGTTGGTGGCCCCTATCCTGGGAATGGCCAGGTTGGTGAACAGGGCGATTCCGGAGCCCACCGCCCCGGCCAGGAACAGCCAGCCCGGGACGCTGGCGGCGCGCTTCCAGAAACCCGGATCCATACGCAAAAGGCCAACTGTCGTGGAAGTCAGGAACCCAGCGGCCCAGAAGATCATATTGGCCATCCGGGGGTTGCCGGTAAGGCTTCCCACCGTGGCGTTCATGGACATATGAAGGGTGATCAAAACGCCCATACCAAGAGCGGCAAATACGAACAAAAACATGCGAACCTCCGGATACTGCAGGGATGCACGATACACTGGGGAGCCTTTGTGTTCCAGTCTTTTGGGGTATCAACCTGATGAAGCGATCTTCTCGATATCGGCCAGGTCCTGAAGACGTCCGGATGCACGCTTGTTCGCAATCAGATCCTGCCGGGATATCAGAGAGATTTCGACACTATCAACGTATATGAGTTTTCGCCTGCTGTAGCATTCAAGAATATCGATACCATCGGCCCGATTGATCAAATCAATCTGAATCGGTGGCCTTCCCATCCGGTACACTGCATTTTTCCCTTTGAATTGCATCGCATCCAGGGGTGGTGCTCCAAAGTCAGCCAGAGCGCCCTGCAATCGTTCCAGATTGGCATCATCGGTGGCAACAAGAAAATCTATATCCTTGGTTGCCCTTGGGTGACCGTGTATTCCTAGCGCCCATCCGCCTACCAGGAGGTATAAAACTTCATGCTTGTTCAACGAAGCGATAAAGTCTCTGAAGTCGTCCGGTAGTTGCTTCTGTTCCATAAAAACATTCCCTTAAATAGGTTATCGTTTGAAGCTTTTCTTTAATGTCCGCTGTAGCCCAATACTGGCTGTCTTGAACGTCCAGTTCGAGCGCATTTGATAGCACAGCACGATTTCTATCCATCTTGCCATTCATGACGCAACCACCTGAAAGCAAATCTACTACCGGAATGCCGGATCCACAAGGCCGCAGGTAAAAAAACGGCCGCCACGGTGATGATCCCGTAGGCGGCCTGCAGCAAGGAGGAGGTACTTATGAAACCTCCATACGCTGGAAAGGATACAGCAATAGGTAAAAATATCTGCACCACAGGAGTCCGTCAGTATCAAAACTGGCGGATACCGGTAGATACCGTCTGACACTGGCGGAGGGGGACTTGTATTCTGCCACTACCGGGCTCCCTTTGCCTCCAGCCAGATGTTCAGCATCTTCAGCGCCCGGTCCGCAGTCCGGAAGGTCGGTACGCCTTGGCGTTCCAGTTGCCTCACCAGGGGGTCGT
>MIBM01000128.1:10207-10445 GCA_001830645.1 Spirochaetes bacterium RIFOXYC1_FULL_54_7 | reverse complement strand
GCCGCTGCCAGGGTATTCATGCGCACCGTCAGGGGTACTATGCCCACAATGCCGGCATCGACATTGGCGTCTTCCATCACCGCCCGGAAGCTCTCGTAATAAGCTGAGTCATCGGCCATGGGCGTGAGGTCTATGGGATTGTGCACGTCAACTATCTCTGAGATTTTCGCGTCTGCAAAGACCTGCTCAAGGCGAGGACCCGCTGCGGGGCTGAACTCTGCTATGGACAGCCGCCCAA
>MIBM01000128.1:9939-10179 GCA_001830645.1 Spirochaetes bacterium RIFOXYC1_FULL_54_7 | reverse complement strand
GCCTGCATTGGACACGGCGCCCAATCGGAGCCCGCCGGCCATCTTGCCCTGCAGCAGGCTGAACAGGGTTACCAGGTCATCAAACTCATCCAGGGTCCCGGCCACCACCACACCCAGCTGACCCAGGAGTTCCCGGGTAACCGGGTAGTCACCGGCTATGCTGGCGGTGTGGCTGGCGCTGGCCGCGGCACCGGCGGCGGTCCTGCCGGCCCGGTAGAAGATCACGGTCCTGCCGGAATC
>MIBM01000128.1:9398-9879 GCA_001830645.1 Spirochaetes bacterium RIFOXYC1_FULL_54_7 | reverse complement strand
ATAGACTGCAAAGGTCTGGATTTCAGGGTCGGCCTCAAGGCGTTCCAGGTAGTCTCCTATGGTCAGGTCCATCTGGTTGCCGCAGGTTATAACGTACTTGGGGTTTATGTCCGGGTGCTTGGAGATGCGGCAGATGGCAAAGGCCCCGGACTGGGACAGCACCGCCAGGGGAGCCACCTTTCCCTTGGGCATGGGCAGTTTGTACTCCGGGATGAACAGGGTGTTGTACTTGCCTGGCACCGAGCGTATGCCCAGGCAGTTGCCACCGTTCAGGAGGGGTCCTCCGCCGGCTCCGGAGCGGGAGGCGTCCAGGGCTGCACGCATCCTGGCCACGATGTCCTCGGTACCGGACTTCTCTTCAAGCCCCCCAGGTATGACTATGACACCTTCTGCCTTGTCCAGCTCCGCCAGCTCGGCTATGCAGGCAGGAGCCTGGGCGGCTGGGATGACCAGGACAAAGAGGTCCACCTTCTCCGGCAGG
>MIBM01000128.1:1993-9342 GCA_001830645.1 Spirochaetes bacterium RIFOXYC1_FULL_54_7 | reverse complement strand
CACATACAAACGCGTGGTATCAAAGCCGTTGTCTATCAGGTTGCGCAGGATGATGCGTCCGTTGTTCATGCCCTTGTCGGATACGCCGATGACTGCGGCGCTGCGGGGGGCCAGGATGCGGTCTATCTTGGCTACCGGGCGCACTGCCTGGTTGCGGTTTACCACCCTCCCCGACCGGGCCTCAAGGGCAAGGTCCCCGGAGGCTATGTCGGCCAGCTTGACCAGCACATCCAGGGCCACCAGGCGATTGGAGGGTGCGGAGGCCGATCCGGACCCATCAACACTTGCCCGGGAAGTTACGTCACGGGATCCGGCTGCAACGACGAAGGGATTCACCTCGAACTCCGACACGCCGGTCCTGGCAAAGACCTCGCCGGCCTCGATGAAGGCCATGACTATATCCACCAGAAGTTCTTCGTCCAGAGCCGCTCTGGAGCCCCGCAGGCCCCCGCACAGGAGGGTGCGCACGGCGTTGTCCTTGATTACTTTCTGAACCAAGGCACGGTCGGCGGTAACGGGGCTGAAGAACACGTTGGCAGCCCCGGGCCTGAACTGGCCAGCCAGGAACTCGGTGTAGATGCCCCCGGGCCCGAAGGAGACCACGGGCCCGAAGTCCCTGGCAAAGCGGTAGCCCACGATGATCTCGTGTCCAAGCCTGGGCTCGTAGGGCACGAACTCGTTGACGGTATAACCGTCCACGCGGTAGCCGGCAAAGCGGCTCTCCATATCGGCCATGGCCGCCTTGATGGCGGCCTTGTCGTTGGGGAGTATGGCAACGCCGCCCATCTCGGTCTTGTGCAGGATCTCGGGGCTTATCACCTTGACCACTGCCTTGGCGCCCGGCAGGGGAGCAAGCATGTCGACTCCGGCGGAACCTTTTACAAAATGATGCGCCGGGGCTGGAACCCCCATGGCCGCCAGAAGGGACAGTCCCTCCACCTCGGTCAGAGCGTCGCGGCCTTCGGCACGAGCCGTGGCGACGACCTCAAGGATTCGCTTTTCGTCCATATTCAAAGGCCTTCAGGTTGGCTTCCACCACTGCCTCGCCCTTGCGGCCGAAGAGATCGCGGATGGCCCCCTCCAGGCTCTCGGCCTTGAGGGGCAGGTATTTTGCGGCGGCTCCCACCAAGACCATGTTGGCAGCCTTTACATTGCCAGCCTCCCTGGCCAGCTTGTCGGAGTCGATAAGAATGGCCTGGGGCATGGCCCTCAGTTCAGCCAGGACCGTTTCGGTTTCCGGGTAGGTATCCATGTTGCGGATTGGCGCAGTGGCAGACAGCAAGACGCCCTTCCCGGCATTCAGCCAGGGCAGGTAGCGCAAACCTTCAAGGGGTTCAAAGGACAGGATGAGGGAGGCTCCACCCTTGGGAATGGTAGGGCTGGCAGGCTCGGTGTCCGACAGCCGCAAGTGGGCCAGTACTTCCCCACCCCGCTGGCTCATGCCATGGACCTCGGACTGCTTCACACGCAGGCCCTCCGCCATGGCGGCCCTGGCTATGACAACCGAAACGGAGATGCCGCCCTGGCCTCCGACCCCGCAGAGGACTATGTCGAACTTCATGGCTTCCTCGCTTTCTTGAGGGCCTCGATGCATTCCCGGACCAGCACGACTACCGATGGCCCTTCCCAGGCCAGCTCGGCCTTGATGACCGCTACGTTCTTGTCGTGTTCGTTGCGGTGGGCGCGGATGATCTTGATATGCTCGGGATCCAGACCTATGCCCTTCAGCACAGGCTCCAGCCTGCTGGAAGCCAGAATGGTCGGCTGTGCGCCAGTCATACCCGTGGTCTCGTTGTCCAGGATGAGGACCGTCATGTTGGTATTGTGGCTTACGGCGTCTATCAGGTTGGTAAGGCCGGAGTGATAGAAGGTGGAATCTCCGATGACAGCGACCACCGGCTTCAGGCCCACTTCGGCAGCGCCCCGGGCCATGCCTATGCTGGCTCCCATGTCCACGGTAGTCTCGATGGCGTTGTAGGGCGGCAGGGCACCCAGGGTATAGCAGCCGATATCGCTGGTTACTGCATGCAAGGCGTAGCCGGCCACTGCCTCGTTGAGGGCGCTGAAACTGTCGGCATGGGGGCAGCCCATGCACAGTTGGGGCGGCCTGGTCGGCGGCACCAGTTCCCGGACAGAAAGCCCCTGGTTTGCCGGCAAGCCCAGTGCCTTGCGCACGATGTCCGGTGACAGCTCGCCTTCGTAGGGTATCTCGCCGGTTTCCTTGCCCCGTATGGTTTTGGCCGGGGCAACCAAACCCCGCAGTTGTCTCTCTATATAGGGGTAGCCTTCCTCGATCACCAGCACCTCGTCGCAGGCTGCGTACAGGGCTCGTATCTTGTCTCCCGGCATGGGATAGAAGCCGATATGGAGGTGACTGGGCTTTGCGCCGCCGTGGGCTTCCAGGTAGTCATCCAGATTCTCTTTGTAGTACTGCAGGGCCAGGCCAGTGGTTATGATACCCCGCTTGGTATCGCCCAGAACCAGGAAGTTGGCTGCATGGGCTTCCGAAACCCCGCGCAGTTTTTCCTGTTTGCCTAAAAGCTCGTGCCATCTGACCCGGGCCACCGAGGGCATGAGTATCCAGTCCATACTGCCACCTGGCTTGCGAACCGGATTGCCCGCACGGGCCGGCTTCAGGGTGACCACCGAGCGGCTGTGGGCCAGGCGGGTGGTTATGCGGATCATTACCGGTAGTTCGTAGCGCTCGGACAGTTCGAAGGCCTCGATGGTCATGTCATAGGCTTCCTGCTGGTCCGCAGGTTCCATGCAGGGGACCCGGGCAAAGTCGGCTAGCCAGCGTGAGTCCTGCTCATCCTGGGAGGAATGCATACCAGGATCGTCGGCCACCACCACCACCAGTCCGCCATTTATCTTGACCAGGGCAGAATTGATAAAGGGGTCGGCCGCAACATTGAGGCCCACATGCTTCATGGACACCAGAGCCCGCTTGCCCGCAAAAGAAGCGCCAAGAGCACTCTCGTAGGCGGTCTTCTCGTTGGAACACCACTGGGCCACAAAGGGCTGCAGTGCGCCACCACGGTCCGGCCTGCGGGCCAGTTCCTGCAGATATTCCATAATCTCTGTGGATGGGGTTCCAGGATAGGCAAAACCACCACTCAGGCAGGCATGAACGGCGCCGAGTGCGATTGCCTCATCTCCCATCAAGGTCTCGAATGCCATATAATCCTCCGAATCAGATTTGCGGATCAACAGTCAGACCACAACGCCCCGACCTATCAAAAGTACAGCTCATATTCCTGTGGTACCGGGGCGTTGTAGACGTACTCGGCTTCCTTCTTCTTCATTTCTATCCAGCTGGTTATGAGCTCGCCGGGGAAGGCGGGGGACAGGTAGGCTTTGTCTTTGCCCAGGCCGGCCATCACATGAAAGAGGCCGGTGGGGAAGGTATTCTTCGGTGTAAGTCTGGTTTCGGCGTACCCAAGCTCAACCGGATCAAGGCCGCGGGCCAGACCGTCCAGTCCGGCCAGGAGCATGGCAGCCAGGAAATAGTAGGTATTGGCTGTGGCATCCCCGGTACGGAACTCGATACGCGCCTCTCCCTTCTTCAGATAGCCAGGGATACGAACCGCGGCAGCCCTGCTGCCCTGGGCAAAGGTGGCGGAGACCGGAGCCTCGTAGCCGGGCACCAGGCGGCGGTAGCTGTTGGTGCTGGGGTTTGACCAGGCCAGAAGCGAGCCCGACAGGGCATGGGACAGGATGCCGGCGGTGTAGGCCAAACCTGTTTCAGACAGGCCGTACAGGCCGGAGCCGGGGAAGATGCTCTTGCCGTCCTTTTCCACGAACTGGTGGACATGCATGCCACTTCCGGCAATCTTGTACATGGGCTTGGGCATGAAGGTAACGTACAGGCCCATCTCGTCTGCAATGCTGCGGATTATCCATTTTGCAAGTACCACTGCATCGGCGGCACCCAGGAGACTGATGAAGTTCAGCTCTATCTCCAGCTGGGCTGCTCCCACCTCGTGGTGATGGTACTTCACCGGAATGCCGGCGAGCTCCATGGCCTGGACCGCCTCGTTGCGCAGCTGGCCATACTTGTCATCCGGAGCCATGCGGTGGTAGCCCTTGGACAGACCGATACGCGGGCTGTCTTCATAGCCATCACCGATGCCCTCTGCTGTAGCCACATGATAGTACGAATGTGCCGTGGTGGTAGAATACCTGACATCGTCGAAGACATAGAACTCCAGTTCAACCAGCATCATGGCCGCATCACCATGGCCGCTGGCTCTCAGATGCTCAATGGCCTTCCGTGCAACGGTACGCGGATACTGGTCAAAAGGCTCCCCCTCGGTGGTCCACACATCACAGAAGGCATGCAAGATCCTGAAGCCGTCCTTTTCTTCCACGAAACCCGTGGACAGGTCCGGCTTGGCCACCATATCGCTCTTGTGCACCTGGGCATACCCGAAATTGCTTGCGTCGAAGCCGATACCGTCTTCCAGCACTTTCTCGCTGAGGTAAGCCCGGGGTAAGGAGACCGAACGTATGGCTCCGTGGATGTCTATGACCAGCATGGACAGGTAGTCGATGGTCAAAAGATCGCCTGAAAAGGTGGAAAGCTGCATGATTGCCCCTTGTATTCTGAAAGCACTTTCCCGGGGCTCACGGGTGGGTACTAGACCGCCATGGGCCCGGGCCGGAACCCGGTACGGTATAGTAATACCCTGATCTGGCTTTGCGCAAGGGAATTTAAGCAAAAAAGTTCAACTACTGATACGTCGTTTTATTTTATGAAATATGACTTTTGGCTATTTTGACACCTGCGTGCCATTATCGTGATTGTCCACGATTTGTCTACTCAATACCATGAACTCCTCACGGTCAAAGCGGTAGACCGAACCACAGTTATGGCAACTTACCTCCACTGGAAAGTCACCGGTGGCAGCCATGTCAACCAGTTCGTCTTTTGACAGGGCCGAGATGAAAGCGGCTATCCTTTCCTTGGTACAGGGGCAATCAAAGCGCACGGGATGTTCATCCAGCAGGTTCAGGTCGAAGAACGGAAAGGACCGCAGGCAGATATCCATGCGCCCGGCACCGCTTGCGAAGGTCTCCCCCAGGGGTGGAAGGCTGTACACCAGACGCTCCACCCGGTCCAGCACCTCATCCCGGGCCCCGGGAAGGGCCTGCAGATACAGGCCGCCGGCTCCGGCTACCCTACCTAGGGCATCAAATTGTACCCCAAGGGTAAAACTGGTACGGGTCTGTTCCGACAGGTGGTAAAACCAGGCCAGATCCTCGGCCAGGCGGCCGGTCCGCAGGGCAACGGTACCGGTGACAGGTTCGGTCTTCCCGACCATGTAGCGGGTGAGGGACAGTTGGCCCTTGCCTATCAGTCGGGCAGTGTCGAAATCCGCTGGATCGTTGCCTATGTCTATGGCCGGCGTAAACAGACGGCCACGCACCTGCCCTCCAGCAGTGCATTCGGCCATATAACCCCGGGCGGGGCCGTCGCCATCGACCTTGAGGCTCAGGCGGTCATCGCCTTTTATGGTTGCTGACAACAAGGCGGCGGCAACATAGGCCTTGCCAAGCAACAGGGTCTCAAGCAGGCCAAGGCGGTGGGCTTGGCGCATGAGGGCCACCATGTGGGCAGCCGAAACAAGAGCCCCACGGATGGAATCTCCTTCCAGGGTAAATATTGTAAGACCATCGGCGGGCAGCTTGTTCAGCCGTGCGGACAATTCAGGATCGCTTATGGTTACCGGTAGCATCGATATACTCCTCCTGAAAGCTGTATCAAGTCGGAAAAGCAAGAATGCGCGAAAAAATGTTGCCCTGCAAGGGTAGTAAAGGATGAATTCCCACGGCAATAGAGTATACTATCTTCATTGATCGTGGACGTTTGTCTTGATCCGCTGAAAGGCAGTGCAATGAAAACGAAATGCTTGGTAAGTCTGGTTGGGATCCTGTGCATCCTTGTGGCCACGGTATCCGCCGCGCCGGTTAGTGTGGCCTTTGTCGATGGGACAGTCCATGTCCTTTCGAGTGGCACCTGGAAGCTCCTGGATTTCGATGACCGCTTCGATTCCAGCCAGACAGTACGTCTGGGCAGAGGAGCTGTTCTTGAACTCATCGGCCAGGGAGGCAGCACGGTGGCCATTGCAACCCAGGGATCCTTTGTAGTTGACGACCTTCTGAAGCCCAGAACTGAACCGGGGGTTGTGGCAACCGTTGCAGCCAAGCTGGAGAAGCTGGCCCAGGGATCCAAAGCCGATATTACCGTAGCAGGAGTCCGGGGTTCTGCGGCGGTTGAGCCTCAGGAACTCATGTGGGCTGGCGATGGTGTGGAAGCGGAAGCTGCCTTCGAAGAAGCTATGACCGTGTATAAAAACGGCATGAACAGCGAAGCCTGGGCCCTCTTCTCGGAGGCCAGGCTATTATACGAGGATGCAGCTGATCCAAACGGTGCAGCCCGTTCGGCCTGGCATGCGAGCCTTGCCGGTCTGGCGGCTGGGTCAGGCGCCAAGGCCCTTGCTGCCTTGAGGGCCGCCGACCCTGCGGATGCGGGAGCCCTCAGGGGTTCATACGCCCTTGCCCTGGCCACCCTTAGTGCCAGGTATGGTGATACCGAGGGAGCGAAACTGATACTACAGAAGGCCCTGGCCTCCGGCTGGCTGGACGACCAGACCATGGTGGACGACGCAAAGAGCCTGCTTTCGGGACTCTGACGAACCATAACGATTCATAAACGATTTATACTTGCCTGAACCCCGGGAACCTTGTTGCCCGGGGTTTTTCTTTCAACCCCTGCAATCAAGGTTTTTTGTCCGGCAAACCCGGGTTTCCCTGTCAGTGGGATGCCCGCAGGGAAGATGGATATACGCCGGCTGCGACCAGCTTCCTCAGCTTACCGCGGACCGCATCGATATCGGGTCTGTAGGTAAGCCCGAACCAGGTCTCGGGACTGCGCAGGACGCGAACCGTCGCGGAGCCAGCTGTTACAAGGCTTTGTACCACCCCAGGCAGATAGAACTCCGCCTGGGGGTCCTCGGCTGAGATGGCAAGGAAATCATGAAGCAGGGTTTCAAGACGCGGCAGGAACCGTGGTGTGAACCCGAACAAGTTCATTGAAACTGTAGTGTCTCCAGGATAGAAAGTCCTGGAGCCAGCTGTTCCAGTGGAGGCGATTCGGCCTTCCATGGATGCAGCTCGGTCGGAACCGCTAGCTTGCTCCATCTCCACAAGCTTGGTGTGCTCCACGATGTCGGTTAAAAAACCATCCTTGTCCATACCGCAAATGCCCCTGGCCACTGGCCCGTGGTCGCTCAGGGTCTTGCCCAGTTCAAAACCAACCATGGCGTAGCTGTCGGATTCCGTTGATG
>MIBM01000128.1:0-1910 GCA_001830645.1 Spirochaetes bacterium RIFOXYC1_FULL_54_7 | reverse complement strand
AGGCTGGCCCGGGCGCACCAGAGCGCATGGCCTGTCCCCCAGGGTTTTTCACGTGCCCGTACCGCTTCAGAGCCAGCCCAGGGTGCAGGCAAAAGGTCGGGCTCCTGATATACAAGTTTCAACGACAGGCTTGTCAGGCCGCGTTCCAGCAGCAGGGAACGGAAGTCACCTTCCATCGCCCTGCGTATGATGAAAATGACCTCGGAGAAACCTGCCCGCCGGGCATCAAAGAGGCTGTACTCCAGTATGGTCTCGCCGTCAGGACCTACAGCCTCCAGCTGCTTCATGCCGCCGTAACGGCTACCCATCCCTGCGGCCATGACTACCAGGGCGGTTTTCTCCGATCTCACCCTCAGGATGAAACCACGACCGAGGCTCCAGACCTGCCCGTCCAGCGGTTGACCAGGTACAAAGCCAAACCGGTCACAACCAGCAATATGGTGGACATGGCACTGGCTGTTCCGAAATATCCATCCAGCACGGACAAATAGACTTTTATCGGCATGGTCATGGTCCTGCCTACATAGAGCAGGATGGATGCCGACAGCTCGTTCATCGAGGTGACCCAGCTCATGATGGCACCTGAAATGATGCCCGCCTTCATGAGTGGCATGGTCACAGTCCAGAAGGTCCTGCCCGGAGGGGACCCAAGGTTGATGCCTGCTTCTTCAAGGGCAGGATCTATCTGCTTGAGTATGGACGCAGCCGAGCGTACCGAATATGGCAGGCGGCGTATGAAATAGGTCATGATGATGATGGTTGCGGTTCCTGCGAGCATGAAGGGCTTGCGGTTGAAGGCTACAATGTAGCCGATGCCCAGGACCGTACCCGGCACGATGTACGGGATCATGAGTAAGGGATCCAGTATCCGCACGGCCAGGGTCCTCCTGCGGGCCACTACAAAACCTATCAGGGTGCCCATCGACGCAATCAGCACCACGGCAACGAAGGCATATATGAAACTATTGGTTACCGTCTTGGGTACATCGAAGAAGATCTGTCGGTAACTGTCCAGGCCAAACCCGGAGGTAAAGACCGGCCCACTGGTATTCCTGAAGGAGAATATCACCACCACTGCCAGAGGCAAGGCAGAAAGCGCTACGATGAAATAACAGACCACATGGGCCAGAATGGACGGAAGTCCTTTGATTTCCTTGCGGACCGGCCGATTGACGAGCATGCTCGAGTACTTGCGCCGGGAGGAGACCCATTGCTGCAGGCCGATTACAACGGCGGCGCACACCATGAGTATGAGCGAAACCGTACTGGCCATACCTGGCCTCTCGGCTATCTCGCTGGTGAAAAGATTGTACGCCAAAGTCGGCAACACCAGGTAGTTTCCACCGATGATCATGGGTGTTCCGAAATTGGACAGGGCCATCATGAATGAAATGAGGGCGCCACCGGTTACCGACGGGAGCACCAGGGGCATGGTTACCTTGAAAAAGGTCCGTACTGATGAGGCCCCGAGGTTCTCGGAAGCTTCCTCGAGGGACCGGTCGATGGTGGTCAGAGCCCCCGCGGTCATAAGCATGACAAAGGGATAATACTGCAGGGAATCGGCCAGGATTATGCCGAAAGCGCCGTAGATCGGAGGCAAGTTTATGCCCCAGGAAACCAAGGCAGTCCTTAAAAAGCCGTTCCTGCCAAGCATGGTGATCCATGAGTAGGCACCGATGAAGGGAGGCGAGAGCAAGGCGAGCACCGCCATGGTGGTCAGGATGGTAGAACCGCGTATACGATACCGGGTAGTGAAAAAGGCGAGGGGCACACCGAAGATGACAGAAATCAAAGTCGTGGATATCGCAACGACCATGGAATTCCCGAAAGCCTTGATGTAGTACAGCTTGGAGAAGAATTCGCTCCAGTTAGACAGATCAAAGGCACCACTTTCCTTGTTGGTAAAACTG
>MIBM01000127.1:9125-10659 GCA_001830645.1 Spirochaetes bacterium RIFOXYC1_FULL_54_7 | reverse complement strand
CCTTCCATTTTTTGCCGCTACCGCAAGGACAGGGGTCGTTGCGGCCGATCTTCTTTTTCTTCTGACCTTCGGGGACGGACCCTGAAGGACCTGAAGGAACAGGCATGGCCGGCTGGATGCGGAAAAGCTTGCGGGTAATCTGATTATTGATGCGATTTAATAAGCTCTCGAACATGTTGTAGGCCTCCTGTTTGTATTCAACCAGGGGATCTTTTTGAGCGTAGCCGCGCAGCCGAATACCGTCACGCAGGTCGTCGATGGCGTCGAGATGGTCCATCCAAAGTTCGTCATAGGTAGACAGAGCGACGAAGTTTTCGATCTGGCGGAGGGAATCTATCAGGAGGAGAAGACACTTGTCATGACCTGTTCCACACCGGGATCGGCGATTCGTTACACCCTGGACGGGTCAATTCCCGGGGCTACCACTGGCACGTTGTATGCCGGTCCCATTGAACTGACAGCCTCTCATACCGTCAAGGCTATGTCCTATCGTCTCGACTGGGAAGATTCCGCAGTCGTCTCTTCTATTTATACCTTCAAGGTGAGCTTACCTACCACCACTATCGATACAGGAACCTATTTTGAGGATCAGACTGCTGATCTTGCCTGCAGCCTGGTTGGTTCTGCCATACGGTATACCACTGATGGCACAGTTCCATCTGCCTCAATCGGTAATCTCTACGATACTCCTGTGTTGATTGGCCGGAGCACTACCATAAAGGCAGTGGCTAGCCGTGATGGCTGGTCCGATTCTGATGTTCTCGAAAAAACCTATACACTGAAGTGCAGCATCCCATCGTTTGATCCACTTTCGGGCATATACAGTGATGCTTCAATTATTGTCAACATGCACTCTGTCACTCCTGAAACTGCAATAGTATCCACGGTTAACGGGACCGATCCAGTCCCCAACGTCAATGGCGCTTATGGTTTCACCAGGACAGTGTCATCAGAACTGGTCATCAAGACTCTCGCCGTAAAATCAGGATGGAGCAATTCCGATATAGTGACAGGTACCTTCACTCCTGGAGTCACTGCGGTCACTCCGGAAAATAGTGCTGCCATTTCGGAATCGTCTACAAATCTGGACTGGGCAGACCGTGCCAGGGCCATATCCTATGAGTTGCAGGTCGAATTGGAGCTGGGTTTAGTGGAAGCAGCGGAGATCATTCCCTGTGTTGAATCTTCTTATGTCATGGAAGGACCTCTTGCCATCGGAGATACCCGTTACTGGCGTTATCGCGCTGTCTATGATGACGATAGCAGGGGCGAATGGAGCTCGATGTACTCATTTACCATTGGGCTTGCCCCGCCGGTACTGCTTGCCCCGTTTGATGATTCTTTCACGACTACACGCAGACCAGAATTCTCTTGGGAAGTGGTTACGGATGCCGCATTGTATGAAATTACCCTGGCTCAAAGCCTTGAAGACTTGCCAAGCGCAAGTCCTTCGGCTTTAGGTGGAACAAGCTGGACCCCGGATAATGATCTTGAATTTGGAACATGGTTCTGGCGTGTCCGCGCTATGGGTTCG
>MIBM01000127.1:6542-9115 GCA_001830645.1 Spirochaetes bacterium RIFOXYC1_FULL_54_7 | reverse complement strand
CTGGGGAATGGAGTGAATCCAGGGCTCTGTCAATATTTTATTATCCTATTATATCTTTTGAGGATGGCTTGATTCCAACGGATTTTACTCATTCTGGATCTGCTCTTTGGTATGTAGTTTCCGGGGATGCTGCATCTGGTTCATTCTCAATACGATCTGGTGCGATCGGTCATTCCCAGAGCACAACTCTTAGCTTGTCTGGGACAGTTCAATCTGGAACCAGGATAACAGGAATCCGTTTTGACAGAAAAGTCTCCTCAGAAAGTGGTTGTGATTACTTACAGTTCTACAACGGGGGCTCCAGCCTGGGAGCATGGGCAGGTACCTATGCGTGGGGTACAGTTAGCTATGCCTTCATCGTTGACGGAGGATCAGCGTTCACGTTTTCTTGGGTATATTCGAAAGATTATAGTGTCGTTAGCGGCTCTGATTGTGCATGGGTGGATGACATAGAAATTTTATTCGAAGCTGAATGAATTTGATCATACGACTGGCAGATGTGCTGCACTGGGAAAAGGTTGATGTACTTTGGAGGAGTTTCCATGCCTAAAAAAGTCATTGCTGTTGTACTCATTCTCATATTGCTTCCGACGCTGGCTTTTTCGCAGATGAACACGGCCAGCTTAGCGATAAGGATTCTCAAAGGACCTCTGGACAAGGCCATAACAGCAGCTATTCCAGGTGTTACCAATTCTACGCCTTTTATTGATTCGGTAATCCTGTTCCTGGAGGAGAAGCCAGAATTGGCCGGTGTCCGTTTTGTCGAAGGACTTATCGTGAACGAGGTTGCCGATCCAGAACAGATGGTTGCCTTGGTCAAGGGAATCCGCAATGTGGCTGTTGTCAGTTCAGTGGCTTTGACTCTGGCCAAGCAGGATAAAGCGGCTGATATGCTTGGCAATTTTGCGGGTTATCTAACCAGGTCTGAGACAATAAAGACATGGGAGACAGCAGTCAGGGCTGGTGATACGGTGCGGATTGAAGGCGGCATCTTAGTCGTTGAGTCGCAGAAAGAGGCGCAAAAAGTAGTTGAGGCCAATACCATTGCTACCTCCGCGGCTGTTGAAGCGGCGGAATCGCCAGCTTATATAAGCCGAAGGGCAGACGAGGTCATGCCGTTGTTGAATGTTGTGCATGGCACGCCTGGAGCTCGGATTTACCTTGATGATGAGCTTGTCGAGGTATCCAAGTATGGAGAGTACATGTTCTCGAACCTGCCTGCGGGGAAGCATATCCTGGCCTTCCGTACCGATGAATCAGAGGGAACCCTGGACATTTTTGTCAATCCGGGCAGGAAGACAGATTCCAATTACGACCAGCTGGAAGTAAAAATGAACAGGGGATCCTTTGTCTTCGATGTCCAGACACAATTGAAGGACATATCGGTCTATCTTGACAACAAATTTCTGGGAAGAACCCCGTTGAGTCTCAAGCTTGATTCTGGAAGGTATTCCATTTCGTTGCGCAGCGAATGGAGTTCAACCTATGACGAGGAGATTTTCGGCAAGACTGGTGAGACCATCCAGCTCAAGCCGGAATTGAAGACCTTTGGTGCGATTGTGCTTCCGATCGATATCCCTGTCACTGCGTCTATATATATAAATGGCAAACAAGTCACCCAGGCTCGACGAAAGTTTCAACTTCCTCCTGCGGATTATGAAATAGTTGTAGAAGATGAGTCAATGGTTACGTATAAGGAAAAAATATCTGTACTGGCAGGTAGTGAAGTTGCGCTGTCTTCCGCCATTCAATTTCATACAGGCACTTTTATAGTTGGACCAGTTCCGTTCAAGGCCGAGCTGGTCTTGGACAGTGAGCCCGTACAGCTGGGCTCGTTTGAAACTGATGTGTCTGGAAGGATCAATGGTAAAGTAGTTGTGGGAGATCATCTTTTAACCGTACGCAACGAATTGGACGAGAAGGCAGCTGGATTTTCCATGTTGGTCCATGTTGAAAAGGACGCCGTTACTACCATCGACATACCAGTCGGCAACTTCGTCCTGACAGGAGTTCCTGAATCCTGTGCAGTAGTGCTGAATGGAATGAACCTGACCGAGATGATGATCAAGGATCCTGAGACAGGAGGTCTGACGTCTCCATTTTTATTGCCTGGCCGCTATGAAGTGTCCGTAACAGGACCATTTGTGGAGATCCAGACCAAAGTAATCGATCTAACGAATGGGTCGGGTGTCAACCTGGATATGGAAGTGCCTGAATTGGGTGCAGTAAGAGTGAGTGCCTCTGGAGCAAAGAACCTTCGTGGGACTATTCGCAGTCTTGACAATAAAGTTGTCAGGACCTGGGAGTATGCAGAAAACCAGACGCGGATCCTCCTGTCGGAAGGTGCGTATTTCCTGGAGTTGTCCATGTCTGACGATATTGCGCCTGGGCTGCGGGAGCGATTCTTCATTGAAGCGGGTAAGGAGATACGTGCCCAGAAGGGTAGCGTTCCATATTCCGGAGAGTACCGGCTCCGGGAGCTTCAGGCAGGGCAGAGCGGTTTGTTGCATGACTATGCCCGGCTTGAAAAGAAGATCAAGCGCAGATCCCGCTTTGGTTGGCAATTGTTCACC
>MIBM01000127.1:3065-6531 GCA_001830645.1 Spirochaetes bacterium RIFOXYC1_FULL_54_7 | reverse complement strand
GGGAGCCGGAGTCGCAGTCGGATCATACGTTTTGGGAGCACAGGCATTTGAACTGTACAGTACAACGCAGTTCACTTCAGAAGCGCAGGACACGCGCAGACAGATGGAACTTTTCTGCATGGTCCTGCCAGCCGCTGCTGCTGTAGGTGGTCTTGGCCTGGTTCTGGCACCGATTGTATGGCTGTCCAGACCAAACATTGATCCTCTGAAAATGGATCTCCAGGAATTCGACGATAAGATCAAGGCCTTGGGCTTGGAAATGGGAATTTCCAGGTAGTGGTGCTGATAGGGGTATGGTAGAATCCGTTGAGCCAGAGTCCACAGGACATGTGAACGGATTGTCAAAAAGAAGGAGTTCCAGCATGCCCCGTATCCTGAACATCGGATCCATAAACCTTGACGAAGTCTTCTCTGTGCCCCACTTCATACGGCCCGGGGAGACCATGACCTGCCGCAGCTACGAGCGTTTTGTCGGTGGCAAGGGCAACAACCAGTCCACCGCCCTTGGCCGCGCGGGAGCGGAGATCCATCATGCCGGCAAGATAGGCCAGGATGGGCACTTCGCTGTCGAACTCCTGGCTAAAAACGGTGTCGATACAAGCAGAGTACGCACGGCAGAAGTGCCAACCGGCCGGGCTCTTATCCAGGTTGACGAGCAGGGGCAGAATTGCATCATCCTGTTTGGCGGCGCAAACCGTGCCATCACCCGGGAAGACGTGGATTCCTTCCTGGATGGTTGGGGCAAGGGTGATGCCGTACTGTTCCAGAATGAGATCGCATCCCTGTCATACGCAATGGAAGAGGCCCGGAAGAAGGGGTTGCGGATCTACTTCAACCCATCTCCGGCAGATGAATTGCTGGCCGACTTGCCTCTGGATGCTGTGGACTGTTTCATCCTGAACGAGGTGGAAGGCGCCATGCTTTCCGGTCTGGAGGCCGGTTCTGCCGGCAGTGCTGGATTGTCCGCGCCTGGAGCATCGGCAGAGGTTGATGCCATGCTTGCAGCCCTGCGACGGCGCTTCCCCGGAGCCGAATTGCTGCTGACCTTGGGCGCTTCCGGCGCCAGCCACGAAAACCCGGATGGCACAAGGGTATCGGTACCGGCCCGTAGGGTAAAGGCGGTGGATACCACTGCGGCGGGAGACACCTTTACCGGTTACTTCATCGCAGCACGGCTCAGGGGAGAGAGTCCCCAGGCGGCTATGGAAGAGGCAACTGCTGCGGCGGCCATCTGCGTGCAGAAACCGGGTGCAGCGGCTTCCATACCATTCCGCACTGAGTTGGCGGGCTGATCCTTGGTGCAACAATCCGCACGACCCGGGTTTCCCCTTGGCCATGCGCCTGTTATTTCAGCAGCTCCATGCCCTCGAATTTCCGGTACAAGGAAAGCTCTTCGAAGATCCCGGCATGGCGTTCCTGACCTGACCTGCCGTTGGCCAGCACATCGGCAAGGATGCGTCCCAGGCCAGGGCCAAGCATGAAGCCCTGGCCGCACATGCCGGCGGCCAGCAGGAGGTTGGAGCACTCCCTGGGGTAGCCCACGATGGGCAGTCCGTCGGGGGTCATGGGATACATGCCCCGCCAGGTACGGCGTACCTTGAGGTTCCGGAGGCGTGGATACAGCTCTATCATGCGCTTGAGCACCAGGGGCAGGAAGCCCGAGGTATTGTCCGTGTCGGTGCCCCAGATTTGCGGTTTCGGGGTAATGCAGAACACGACCTGTCCGGTTTCGGTCTGGTAGAAGTAGTAGTTGCCGGACTGGTCGTCTGGCCGGATATCCACGAGCATGGGTTCCATGAACCGCGCTACAGGTTCTGTCACGCCACCTTCGTGGCAGTCTGGATGCACCGGAATTTCGATACCGGCCAGGGATGCCAACCGGTTTGCATCGGCGCCTGCGGCATTGACGAATACGGCTGCGGAATATTCGTCTTTGTCGGTGCAGATCGATGTCACGCGCTCCTGTGAAGTCTTTATGCTGGTGACCGTCTCGTTGAAGCGGAACTCTGCCCCGGCAGCCCTGGCCAGGCGGTGGAAGGCGGTATTGGTCATCAGGGGCGACGCATAGCCATCGCCGGGGCTGTAGGTGCTGCCCAGCAGACCTTCCGGCCTGATGCCGGGTGCCAGTTGCCGCACCCTCTCTGGAGGTATCCAGTCTATGTCCAGGCCGGCAGCCTTCTGTATATTCAGCAGGTCCTTGAAGGCCTTCTCCCGGACCTCGTCGTAGGCTACGAACAGATAGCCGCCGGCCTTCCATTCGATATCGATGCCTTGTTCTTCCTGAAGGGCAGTGACTATCCGTATGGATTCCTGGCAGATTTTTATCTTGGCCGGGTCCGAATGGGTAGCCCTGATGCCGCCTATGGCCGCCTTGTTCTGGCCGCGCCCCCAGGAGGCTTCCTTTTCAAGGACCAGGGTTTTCAGCCCGGCTTCTGCGCAATACAAGGCAAGGGGCACACCTACCGAGCCGGCCCCGATGATAACCACATCAAAGCTTTTCACGGACGGCCTCCGCTCTGTGCGACCTGGCTCCGGCCTGTTGATACAGGCCCTGCAGCCGTGTTGGCAGGATCCTCGTTTACCAGATCCTGCATGGGAACTTCGAGTACCAGTGGACGGACCGTGCCGGCAGTCACCGTGGCCGGATCGACCCCGGCCTTGCGGAACAACTGCGGCAGGAGCACCGAGCAGGTCTTGGAACCGCAGGCGCCCATGCCTACCCGTATGGTCTTGAGCTGGTTGATGTCCCGTACCTCGTTGTCCTTTATGAAGCTGACAATCTCGCCGACATTGATCCGTTCGCAGCGGCAGACTATGGCCTGGTCCGGCAGGTATTCGAAGCGGGCAGATGGCAGGGGCCTGGTAACGGCTTCATCCTGAACCCGTATGCCTATGGCTTTGGGTGCATTGGCAAGGCTGATTTTCAGGGTAAGCACCCAGGTGCGGTATTTCCTGTTGTAGAGCTTGCGCAGCAGCTGGGCATCCTCGAGGAAGCGGCCGTCGTCTGCCAGGACTGGCAGAATCGACCCTTTTCCCCAGGCATCCGTATTGTACTCGAAGGGCAGCATTACCTCTGCCCACTGGGTATCCACACGCCGCATGAGCGAGACCGCAAGGCCGGGACAGGCTGCCACGCAGGCTGAACAGCCCTTGCAGCTGCCTTCGAAATACGGCAGATCCATGATGGAGCCCTTGAGGGGGGTCAGCTTTATGCTCTTCGTGGGGCAGACCGTGGTGCAGGGGTCGCAGGGTATCTCCTCGGTGCAGAAGAACACCGGCTTCCAGTTGGCGTCCGGAGCCACCGGTCCGCGCTGTATCACGTCCCCTGGCTTGCTCTTGAGCACCTCGCGCTTGTCCAGCCATTCCTGGTCTATGGTTACTTTCCTGCCCATGACCCTGGCCAGGGACAGAGCCGCTATGCGGCCGCCGAACATGGCGCTGGAGGCCTCCGCAATCTCTTCCGCGT
>MIBM01000127.1:0-3049 GCA_001830645.1 Spirochaetes bacterium RIFOXYC1_FULL_54_7 | reverse complement strand
GGTGAAGCCGAAGGCCTGGGCCTGTCGATACAGTTCATCGCAGGGTGACAGGCCGGCTGCCACCAGGACAGTGTCCACCTCGAAAGTCCTGGCCGTCTTGAGGATGGGGTTCCAGCCGCTGTCCACCTCGGCGATGGTAATCCGTTCCACCTTGCCGTTGCCTTCAACGGCCAGCACGGTGGTGTTCAGGTACACCGGCACGCCCATGCGTATGATCTTGTCGGCATGCACCTTGTAGCCGTTGATTTTCGGGAGTATCTCGCAGATGCCGGCGACGCCGATGCCGGCCTGCAGGGCGTGGTAGGAACCAATGAGACCCACGTTGCCGGAACCTATGACAAAGACCTTGTCGGCGGCCTTCACCAGGTCACGGTTTACCAGGGTCTGGAAGGCGCCCGCGCCATACACTCCAGGCAGGTCGTTGCCCGGGAAGAGTATGGACCGCTCCCGTGCGCCTGCCGCCACTATCAGGGCCTTGAAATCCACCAGCAGGTAGTTTTTGTAATTCTCGTAGACGCCGGCCTTTCGGTCCTTGTACAGGCCTACCACCGGCGAGTTGACCAGGACGCGTGCCTTCGGCGAGGCACGGAGTTGCTGTTCCAGTTTTCTCGCTATGTCGTAACCCCTGGTACCTGCGTAGCAGTCCTCTTCGGAACCGAAGAACTTGTGGGTCTGCAGGACCAGCTTGCCGCCGAGTTCGGCCTTGTCGTCCACCAGCACAACTTCTAGTCCCAGTTCGGCCAGTTCCACCGCTGCCGCCAGACCCGAAGGGCCGCCGCCGATCACCAGGACCTCGGTCTCGATCTCCCGCATCTGCGTTGGCCGCGCCGGGCTGTCGTCCTCGGCCAAGGGTGGGATGCCGATCACGGTTCGCACATCCATACCCGCTTTAAGGGGGGTTAAACATGATTTGAGCACTACCCCGTCAATCATGACGGAGCACTGCGAACATTGACCGTTGGCGCAGAATATGCCCTGGGGGGCTCCTCCGGGCTGGCCGATACCCTTTGGATGCTCGGAAAAACGCTTGATACCGTTGGCGAACAATGCGGAACTCAGGGCCTCGCCTGCATAGCCTTCCATACCGTTGCCATCGAATCTGAAGTGTACCAGTTGACGTGTATCGGGTATGTCTACGACAGGATGTTCGAGTATTCGGTTCATGCGGTTCTCCAATCGGTTGAGTCATATAATCACGACGATTTTTGCCTGTCAAGCTGAAATATCAGATTCATAACTTGAAACACTATTTTGAATAATAAAACATCTTTTCCTTTCTTCTGGACATGATGGTAGTCTTTTTCTGCATCCTGGGGCATGGAATCAATCCGCTGTTAAAGGGTTCCATGAATCCTGCCAGCACGGAGGGGCTGGCTCAAGGCTTCAGGACAGTCCGGGAGCCCGGTTTTGCCAGGAAAAACCACCAGAACAGCACCGAAGACAGGGCGTACAGTGCGGCTGTCAGGGTAAAGGACGGAGCAAAGCCGCAGGTGGCAATAAGCGTACCGGAAATCCTGGCCGAGATCATCCATGAACCAGTCCAGCTGAGCATCTTGAGGGCATTCATGAGGTGCTGCTGCTCTGGAGGAACCTGTTCCAGGGCAAAATTGTCAGCTATGGGCGTGGAGGTGTTCATGAGGCTCTGCCTGGCCACGAAGGCGACAACAACCAGAGGCAGGAACTTCAGGTAGGTAAGCACAAGGATAAAGGGCACCGAGATGGCCTGGGTCAGGAAGATTGCCCAGGCTTTGCCCGTCTTGCCCGCGATGGCGGGACCAGACACCATGCCGATGAAGGTGCCAACCTGGCCAAGGGCAAATATAGCGCCAATGGCGGAGTCGCCAAGGCCAAACCCGTTCTTGAAATACAGGTTCAGGTACGGAATGGTCAGCCCGGCACCCATACCCACGAAGAATCCTGGCACCAGCAGTCGGGCGAACAGCCGCACATCTATCTTGCCCAGGGCTACAGCCCTGTACCTGGCGGCTCCTGCGCCTTTTCCCCAGCCAGGCCCCGGATTCTCCCGTATGCCCAGAAAGGGAGCCACTGCGGAAGCCACGAAGCAGGCTCCCAGTATCAGGGTCATGCGGTAGGCATACAGCTCGTCACCCGTTGCATCCTGTATGAGATCCTTGAATACCCCGCCAACCAGGGAGCCTATGACCCCGGTACCCATGGACAGGGCTCCATTCAGGGCAAACAGGTGCACCCGCTCGGTTTTGCCGGAGTTCTTCATGAAGAAGGGGCCGGCGGCAACCTGATACAGGGAGGCAAAGGCCCCGGAGAACATGACGCTGGCGGTGATGGGGCCAAAGCCCTGCATGAGCCCCTGGCCGGCAAAGGCCGTGGCTGTCAGCACGGCGGCCGAGGAGAGCAGGAAACGTGAATCCATCCGGGCAATGACCAGGCTGGCTGGTAGGGCTATGGCAAAGGATCCGAAGGCGCGGAAGGCCAGGATGGTGCCGATGGCTTCCTCGTTCATGCCCAGACGCTTGAGGTACAGGTTTAAGAGGAGCTGGACCATGTTTGCGCCTATGCCCAGGAGGAGGTTGCCTAGGAGAAAGAGCCTCGCATTTGGGGTAAAGAGGCCGAAAGCCGTGCTGTAATCGCGTCGCAGCTGCCTGAAGAAGCGCATGCTTCCTAGGATTCTCCGTTCAGTATGGTTTTTATGAAGGTTACCAGCACCTGCAGAGCGTTTTCGTTGGCCCCGCCTTCAGGAATTATTATGTCCGCATGCTGTTTGGTCGGTTCTATGAACTGGAAGTGCCCGGGCCGTACCACGTTCAGGTACTGTTCGATTACCGAGTCCACTGTTCGTCCTCGTTCCTTTATGTCCCTGGTCAGACGCCGGATGAAGCGTATGTCGTCCGGGGTGTCAACAAAAATCTTCAGGTCTATGAGGTCCCGCACCCGCTTGTTGGTAAAGACCATGATGCCTTCGAAGATCACCAGCTTCCGCGGAGTGACCTTTATTGTATCCTCGGCTCGCCGGTGGTGCACGAAGTCGTAGGTCGGCATTTCCACAGGTTCCATACGCTTCAGTGCGTCC
>MIBM01000126.1:14849-15011 GCA_001830645.1 Spirochaetes bacterium RIFOXYC1_FULL_54_7 | reverse complement strand
CACCAGCATTTCCAGGAAGATGGCATGCACGGTGGCCAGGAACCCGAGCAGGACGCTCTTGCCCACCAGTCCTACAGGTTCAGGTCGTTTGTGATCCAGACGGTAGAACCAGATTATGAGGACCAGTGATGGCAGGGCTGCCCCACCGACAAGGAGAGCAAA
>MIBM01000126.1:10695-14830 GCA_001830645.1 Spirochaetes bacterium RIFOXYC1_FULL_54_7 | reverse complement strand
ATATACCAAAGCCGGAGTATGGAACCATACTTTCCGTAAAACCAGTGCCGCCTCAGGACTCATACACTAGTTGATACTTCACACCCGTTGCGTTGAAAGCCCGCTCGTAGTACCCTTACATCCCGTGGAGCCCCTTGAACCAGGACTCCCCCTATTCTGATTCCGAGGAGATTTCATGGACAATCATATCGTTACAGAAACCGCAAATACCGTACGTTGCCTGTCGATGGATGCCATCCAGAAGGCCAATTCCGGGCATCCGGGCCTGCCACTTGGCTGTGCCGAGCTTGGAGCCTTGCTGTACGGAGAATTCCTGCGCCATGATCCTAGTTCCCCTGCCTGGCTCAACCGCGACCGCTTTGTCCTGTCCGCGGGCCATGGTTCCATGTTCCTCTACTCCCTGCTGCATCTGTCCGGTTACGGCATCACTCTGGACGACATCAAGAGCTTCAGGCAGCTGGGGTCCAAGTGTGCCGGCCATCCCGAGTACGGCATGGCTCCGGGCATCGAGACCACCACCGGTCCACTTGGCCAGGGTGTTGCCAATGCGGTAGGTCTGGCCATGGCCGAGACCATGATGGCAGCCAGGTTCAATACCCAGTCACATAAAATTGTTGACCACTTCACCTACGCGCTTGCCGGTGATGGCTGCATGCAGGAAGGCGTCGCTGCCGAGGCGGCATCCCTTGCGGGACACCTGAAGCTGGGCAAGTTGATCGTCTTCTACGATGACAACAACATAACCATAGACGGCAAGACCGACCTTACCTTCACCGAGGATGTTGCAGCCCGCTTCACCGCCTATGGCTGGCAGGTTGCCAAAGGCGACATGTACGATCTGGACGGAATGCGAAGGCTTGTAAGCGCCGCCAAGGCCGATGCCTCCAGGCCCAGCCTGATCATGCTCAAAAGCATCATTGGCAAGGGCGCACCCACCCTGCAAGGTTCCCACAAGACCCATGGCGCTCCGCTGGGTGCGGAAGAGATAGCCAAGGCCAAGGAAGCCATGGGAATCCCGCCAGACGCACAATTCACGGTCTCGCGGGAGGCTGTGGCTTTCTTTGAGAAACGGAAGGCTGAACTGGCCGCCGACCACGCTGCCTGGGAACAGCTGTATGCCCAATGGCGGACTGCCCAGCCGGCTTTGGCAAAAGACCTGGATGCGGCCCTGGCGGGCAAGCCGGTTTCGGCCCCCCTCTGGCCGGCGTTCAAGACCGGAGAACAGACCGCCACCCGCAACGCCTCGGGCAAGGCCCTCCTGGCTGTCAGTGCTGCCTGGCCGCAGCTGGTTGGTGGCTCGGCAGACCTTACCGGGCCAAACGTCACCCAACTGGCTGGTGAATCCTACTCCCCGGTTATGAGGACCGGTAAAATGGTCCACTACGGCGTCCGGGAGCATGCCATGGCTTCAATTTCCAATGGCTTGGCGCTGTATGGCGGACTGCGGCCCTTCTGCGCCACTTTCCTGGTATTCGCGGATTACCTGAGGCCGGCCCTGCGTCTCTCGGCACTCATGAAACTCCCGGTGATCTATGTCCTGACCCATGATTCGGTATACATCGGCGAAGATGGCCCCACCCACCAGCCGGTGGAACACCTGGCATCCCTGCGGGCCATACCCAACGTCAGAGTGCTGCGTCCCGCGGATGCCGAAGAAACCGTTGAAGCCTGGGCCATGGCCATGGACAGGACTGACGGCCCCACGGTCATTGCCTTGACCAGGCAGAATCTGCCTGTATTCGAAAAAGCAGACAAGGAGTGGCGGGAGACTGCGAGGACAGGAGCCTATGTGGTCCGCAATACCCCGGATACCCCCGATGTGGTGGTATTGGCCAGCGGTAGCGAGGTGGATCTCGCCTTGAAGGCAGCCGAGAAGGTACCAGGGAAAAGTGTAAGGGTAGTGTCAGTACTATCCCTTGAAACCTTCCGCTCCCAACCAAGGGAAATCAGGGAAACCATTGCTCCCCGGGATGCCAGAATCGTGGCCTGCGAAGCCGGAAGATCCATGGGCTGGGATGGTATAGCCGATACCTTCCTTGGTATCGAAACTTTTGGAGAATCCGGTCCGGGATCGGCTGTTGCGGCCCACCTCGGCCTGACGGTGGAAGCCCTGGCTTCACTCATCAACGCCTGATCACCCGCAGGGGGCGCCTCTTAAAGACATAATAAAGCGGGCCGCCGGGGATATACACCCGGCGGCCCGTTTCAGTTCAACGTAAAGTTCTTTACCACCAGCCAAAGGCAGTACCGCAGCGAGTCAGATACCAGACCGTAATGATGCCACAAACCACAGCAAAGGTGAAGAACCAGAGTGCAAGGGCTTCTCCATCACGCTGAGCCAGGAGGCCGTTGAACAGTGAACCAGCAAGACAGACTGTGAAGCCGATCAGGGCCAGCACGCCATACGTCACATTGGGAAGTGCCAAGGCATCCAGCGAGAAAATGAATGAAAAAGCGAACAAAAAGATGAACAGCATGAAATTTGCAAGACCATTCTTAGTATCCATACTCCGTTGCTCCTTTTCGGTTTTGAACCTACCCAGACCGTAGTATAATGTGGCTTGCGTCAATTGTCCATTGAATGACAAGGAGGATGCCATGAAGAAAGTATGCGTTTTGTTGGCCAAGGGTTGTGAGGAAGTGGAGGCGATCACACCGATAGACTACCTCCGCCGGGCTGGTGCAGAAGTCATGACAGCTGGCATCGGAGGTACGCAGATTCTGGGGGCCCACGGCATAACAATCATTGCCCAGACCGAGCTGAGCCACATCCAGAGCAACGATTTCGACTGCGTGGTGATACCAGGCGGTGGGCCGGGCTCTGCGGCCATAGCCGCAGATGGCCACTGTGTAGCCTTCATCAGAAGGCATGCCGCAGCCAACAAGATGATTGCTGCCATCTGCGCAGCCCCTGCCCTGGTGCTGGGCGAAGCCTGCGGACTGCTGGCCGGAAGACGCTTCACCTGCTACCCCGGCATGGAATCCAGAGTGCCAGGGGGAATCTTTGCCGAAGGCAGGGTGGTGATGGACGGCCATTTCATCACCTCCCGTGGACCAGGCTGTGCCGGGGAATTCTCCATTGCCATTGCCCGGGCCTTGATCGGTAAAAGTGCTGCCGACCAGCTGGCCTCGGCGGTACTGCTGACCTGAGAGCCAGTATCAGCAGCAATCCTGGCAGTCATCCAGATCCAGAGACCCGGACGGCAGGATTTCCGGTCGCCGACCCATCGCACTCTTTCTGGCCACAAATACGGCCGCCAGAAGGCCAAGAGCAAAGCCGGCAATCCCGCCCAACGCTTGCAGACCTTCGCCGGCACCGGTGGCTCCCATACCCAGATAGCCTGCCAGAAACAAGGCCACCGGGATAACGACCAGCCACAACAGGCCAGCAGCCATCGCCGACTCCGGAACAAAGATATCCACTATATCTCCGACGGCCAATGGCATGCCTTCAGGTGCAATGGCCACTATCTCCCGGCCTTCCGAGGCACAGCCGTCCTTGGACTGGCAACTCGCGCAGCCTTCGCTGACCACTATGCGTACCGAGACAATCCTGCCCTCAATTTTTGTTGCGATGCCCCGTTCCTTCATGGAAATCCTCCCCGCAGGGCACGCGCATGGCCTCGATGGCCGTCGCCCGCCCGTTTTCATCAAAATCGATCACACAGCCCTGCAACTCCGGAGCAGCGACCGCGTCCTTGGCCCAGGCAGGGATGCCGGTAAGGTATTCCTGTATCCTGGTTTCGCCATCCATGCCGCCAACGGACATGAGGCTGCCGGTTCGCCCGGCATCGGTAATCGTAGCAGTCCCCGATCCGCTTACCCTGGCATCGGCAGTCAGGGTCCTGGCATAAGAACCGATGACGGCACTTACCTTGCCATCAGCATAGCGGAACATGGCATTCTTCTCTGCAGTGGTGGCAGCCCTGAAATCCAGTATCCGCACCGCCGATTCTTCACGCAGACGCGGCAACATGGCGTCCAGCACCAGGAAGGGATTGTCCAGGTGTATCCGTGAAAATCCGGACTGCCCAAGAAGCTGGATGACCGATACAGGTCCCTTGGGGGTCTGGTAAGTCCTGGCCCCCCTTCCCGGCACCCCAGGCGGATAGTTTGCCGGCCTGAGAAGCCAGGG
>MIBM01000126.1:4557-10424 GCA_001830645.1 Spirochaetes bacterium RIFOXYC1_FULL_54_7 | reverse complement strand
TGGTTGTCGTATTTCTCCGCGTCCTGTTCCACATACTCCAAGACCAGCCCCGCCTGGACGAACATGGCCTCGCTTTCGGCGCCGTCATGGTACTTGCGATCACAGACCACATGGAGAATCCCGCAGTTTATGATCATCATGGCGCAGGTCCGGCAGGGGGTCATGCGACAGTACAGCGTAGCCCCCTGTATGCCAATGCCACGTCTGGCCGCCTGGCAGATGGCATTCTGCTCCGCATGGACAGTCCGCACGCAGTGCTTTGTCACCGTGCCGTCTTCATGTACAAGTTGCTTGAGTTGATGGCCAACCTCATCACAGTGGGGCAGTCCTGCAGGTGCCCCAACGTAACCTGTGGCCAGGACCTGGTGATCCCGTGCAATGACGCAACCGGAACGACCCCGGTCACAGGTGGCTCGTTTGGCTATGGCCCTGCATACTTCCATAAAATACTCGTCCCAGCTTGGGCGGACGTATGCTTCTTCTGCCATGAATACCTCCCGGTACTACTCTTGGGAACTTCTCTTGGGAACTAGTCTTCGGAGAAGCTCCAGCGGCCATCCTTCTGGAAGAACTGGTCTGCCCGCAATTCCAGGTAACGACCATCCTCACCCGACAAGCGCAGCCGTCCGGCGGGAACGTTCACTTCTATGACCCTGAACATGGTGCCGTCGTAGTTGATGCGGGTTCCTTCATTGGGCATGCTGCGCCGGGCCTCCCGATAGAAGCCGAACTCATAAGCAAGACAGCACAGCAAGCGCCCGCAGGGACCAGATATCTTGAGGGAGTTGAGGGACAGGTTCTGGTCCTTTGCCATCTTTATAGACACCGGAACAAGCTTGTCTGTTACTCCATGGCAGCAAAGCACCCTGCCGCAGACACCGCAGCCACCAACCACCCTGGCCTCGTCCCTTACACCGATCTGTCTGAGTTCTATGCGCATCTTGAAGACAGCGACCAGATCCTTCACCAGATCGCGGAAATCCACCCTGGAATCGGCGGTGAAGAAGAACAGTACCTTGGATTCATCGAACAGGTAATGGGCAAACACCAGCTTCATGGGCAGGCCGTGGGCCTTTATCTTCTCCTGGCACACCTGGAAGGCCTGTCGCTCCTTCTCTGTGTCAGAGGTCCTGCGGGTCTCGTCCGCCGGAGCCGCCAGCCTCTCAATATGCACAACATCGTCGGCCCGCACAAAACCCGGGAACTTCACTGTACCAAGCACAGTACAGAGGTCCTTGCCATACCGTGTCGGCGCAATTACCCTGGCACCTGATTCAAGGGGCATGTCGGCGGATGCAAAATAGGTCTCGTTGTATGGTTCGACCTTGATGCGGTACAGTGGATCAGGCAGATCACCCTTGTGGGCATGCTCTTCCGTTTCCTCTACCTGGTCATCCTCAAGATGGCTCAGATCGTCATATGCGGTATCTTTGTCAGAATATTCATCCATCGCGTGCAACTCCTGATTTGGTCCTTCACCTTAACAAGTCGACGAGCAGACCGTGTATCTCGTCGAGGCGCCTGAGAATGTCCAGACGGTCGCGTTGGGAGCTCATGAGATCCGCCGCCAGGCGTTCGAGCTTCTCATCCACGACCACTACAGTAGTATATTTTTTTCTTTTCATGATATTGCGGCCGGAAGTCTGCTCATTCAACTCGTAGGCATTCTCTACCACATAATGAACGAAATTCCTGACCGCTTTCTTGTAGGCCTTGATATTGTCCGGATTGGGATCCTTCCTCAAGGACTCTCCAAAACTGTGAACGGCATCCAGGAGCTCTGCGGCTTCGGCCTGGGAATAGGGTTCCGTGGCGATGGATGAAGCACCATCGGAATCACCGGCCTCCCGCAGTCTGCTCTTGAAGGACCCCGGGAGTTTGGCAGCTTCACGCTTCTTCTCGGGACGACGTCCTGTCAGTCCTGGAATCAGGCCTGCCAACAGGTTATCCGGTAGGTCTATTTTTGCCATGAAACAGACCTGGAATCCGCAGGATCAATCCTTCCGGCCCCCGCAAGTACCGCCACACCCGGGGATCGGCCATCCTGGGCACGGGCAGGAGCAGGTTCAAAAGTGCGCAGGGTGCCATCATGTCTTCCCAGGAAGGCCACCAAGGCCTCTTCCGCCCCTTCAAGGCGTCCGGACACTTCAATATCCCCGTGAATCAGCACTTCACCATCGGCATCCAGCTTGGGAGCAAACACATTACCTACAATGACACCCCCATCAAGTATGGTAAGGTGTTCAAGTACACACACATCACCACGTACAACCCCGCCGATCACAGCCGACCTGGCAATAATGGAGGCATCGCATCTGGCTAGTTCACTGACTATTATCTTGCCCGTTGTGCGTATAGAACCGCGCATGTCGCCGTCCACACGGACAAAGCCATCCACAACCAGATCGCCACGAAAGTAACTATCAGGACCGAGGAGGGTATTTACGACAACATCGCGCAGTGCGGGCATGGTGGCTATGGTATACGGAGAGTGCTATTGCGTCAACGCCGAAGCAGTTGGCCTGATATTCAGGAACCGCAAAGGATCGATGGTCTCGGAACCCAGATGCACTTCATAGTGCAGATGGGGACCGGTGGACAGGCCGGTATTGCCAATGAAACCGATAGTCTGTCCCTGCTGGACTGTCTGGCCTTTCTGCACGTTGAATGCCTTCAGATGGGCATAACGGGTAAGGAAGCCATGCTTGTGCTCCAGGATGATGTAATTGCCCAAGCCTTGATCAAAGGCAACGGTGACAACCTTGCCATCAGCAGTGGCCACTATCGGGTCACCGGATCGGAAGGTTGAAATGTCTATGCCACGATGCATGTACCATGAACCATAGATCGGATTTTCGTTCTGGCCGTAGTGCATCGATATATGGCCAATACCACCCCGTATGGGCCAGAGATTCGGAATCTCGGTAAGTATGCTGCCCTGGGCTGCCACCGTGTCTCCCAGTTCCTTGAGGGGCTGTATGCTCTGTTCCAGGTACCCGGTCACACGCTCGATATCAGCTACTTCCCTGAGTCGGCCGGAACCCATATCCGCGGACTCAAAGAAGGCGGAAAGGTCGCCATCCCTGCGGACCGTCTGGGAAGGGGACCCCTTCATGCCTATGGTCGCAAAGGTGGAATCGAGGGTGGCCTGGAAGGAACGGGCAGCCTTCACCAGTCTGGTTGTACTATCGCGGATGGCATCCAGATCAGCCTGTGTGGACTTCAGGGTATCGGATTTACCGGCCAGCTTGGCCATCACGTCACCATAGGTCGCAGTGGAGAAGGAAAGCACCCCGATCAGGGAGGCAGCCGTTATGATGAAGAATCCAAGACCGAAGAAACTGACCTGAAGATTCAGGATGCGTTTTTCCGTGTGGGGTACAAGCATGATGGTTATCTTCTGTCGGCCGGACTTGATGAACCGCACCATGAACAGGCCGAGAGCAACAACCATCGATATAACCACAGTTACAAACCGGCGTGCCAGCGATTTTTCAATATCTTTATATCGTTTTACCGCGGACAATCTGGCCTCCATACTCATTTAACAATACGGGGGAAGTATATAGTATAGAGTATCGGCTTGTCAAACATGGAATTACACAAATATGACACCATATTTTGAAATATGCAACCCTGTACGCTATAGTCTTCCCGATGAGCGCAAACACCCTGTCCGGCACCCTCAATCCTGCTCATCCTGCTGCAGTTCTGGAAAACCAGGGGCAGCTGAGCCTTCTGTTCATTGGAACCGGAAGCGCCTTCTCGAAAAAACTCTACCAGAACAACCTGCTCATAGTAAAAGGTCCGGATCATGTACTCATTGATTGCGGTACCAGAACACCGGAAGCCTTGTCCAGGCTGGGGCTTTCGGTTCTCATGGTCAGAAACTATCTCATTACCCATTCCCATGCCGACCACATAGGTGGCCTGGAGGAAGTCATGCTCATGAGCCGCTATGTAGGCAAATCCAGACCTACCATGATAGCCCCGGCTAAGTACCGGCGCTACCTCTGGGCCAAGTCACTCAAGGGCGGCGCAGCCTACAACGAGCGGGTCAATGGTCAGTGGCTGGGCTTTGATGATTTCTGGGATGTGCTGGATCCCGTTCCTGTCCCCGGTGCGGACAGGGAACTAGCGGAGCTGCAGCTCGGCTCCATCAAACTAACCATGTTCCGCACCAAGCATATCCCCGATTCGGCCCCCACCTGGCGCTCCTCCGCTCCGAGCTATGGCATACTCATTGATGACAATATCCTTTTTACCGGTGATACCCGCTTCGACCCAGACCTGATCGCTTTTATGGAGGACAGGTACGAACTGAGAGCCATCTTCCACGACTGCCAGTTCTTCGATGGCGGCGTACATGCGTCCATAAACGAGCTCCGGAACCTACCTTCTGGTACCAGGGCCAAAATGTGGCTCATGCACTACGGTGATGCAGTGGACACCCAGGCAGAAACCATCCACACCCTCGGTTTTGCCGGTTTTGCCAGGCAGTGGGAACCTTATGAGTATAGTTAGACCCTTTTCAAGCCCTGGAGTTGCCAGATTCCGGTTATATAGCAGTCTCCGGCACTTGCCTGCACCGCATCTTGATCAGTAGATTTACATATAACAATACCTCCATAGACAACAGGAGACTCATCATGTCCACCCACCAGTTCCAGGCGGAAGTGACCCAACTTCTGCGACTCATCATCCACTCCCTCTATTCCCATCGCGAGATTTTCCTGCGGGAACTCGTTTCCAACTCTTCGGACGCCATAGACAAGCTCAAGTACCTGCGTGTCTCGGACGAAGCCTTCAAAGACCTCGCCTTTGATCCGCTCATAGGGATTTCTTTTGACCAGGAGGCCGGAATCCTGACTCTCAGCGACAACGGCATAGGTATGGACGAAACTGACCTCATAGAGAATCTTGGCACCATAGCCAGATCTGGCACCAGGCGCTTTCTGGAGGCAATGTCTGCCGACAAGCGCAAGGATTCAAACCTGATAGGCCAGTTCGGCGTCGGTTTCTACGCCAGCTACATGGTTGCAGACGAGGTAAGCGTCCTTACCCGCAAGGCTGGCCAGGACAGCGCCTGGCTCTGGAAGAGCGATGGCAAGGGTGAGTATGCCATCGAGGCCGCCGAACGTGAAAGTCACGGCACCACCGTTACCCTCAAGACCAATGACGACGGCAGGGAGTTCCTGTCATCCTGGCGCCTGAAGGAACTTGTCAGGAAATACTCCAACCACGTAGCCGTACCTATTCGCCTGGCCTACGAGGAAGACGAGTTTGATGACAAAGGCAAGAAAAAGGGTAAAAAGAAGAAGGTTGACGAGCAGATCAACAGCGCAGTGGCCCTGTGGCGCAGGCCCAAGAACGAGCTCAAAGATGAAGACTATATCGAGTTCTACAAAAACATAGCCGACACCGAAGAAGAGCCCATAACCTGGATGCATACCCGGGCAGAAGGCACCATCGAGTACACTACCCTGTTCTACATACCCGGCAAGGCTCCCTTCGACCTTTACCATGCGGATTACAGGCCCGGGGTCAAGCTGTATGTAAAGCGGGTCTTCATAAGCGATGACGAGAAGGAGCTCCTGCCGCCCTACCTCCGGTTCGTGCGGGGCGTCATAGACTCCGAAGACCTGCCTCTCAATGTGAGCCGCGAAATACTGCAGCAGAACAGGGTCATGAGCAGTATCCGCAATGCATCCGTGAAGAAAGTCATCAGTGAACTCAAAGACCTTGCAGCCAGGGACAAGGACAAGTACGCCAGAGTTGCCAACGAGTTCAACCGACCCCTCAAAGAAGGTCTGTACTCGGATTTTGCCAACCGCGAAACCCTGCTTGAGATCATACGCTTCAAGAGT
>MIBM01000126.1:2305-4435 GCA_001830645.1 Spirochaetes bacterium RIFOXYC1_FULL_54_7 | reverse complement strand
AATGTACCGCAGGGAAAATGTGGAAGTGCTGATATGCCCGGATGACATAGACGAACTGGTCATGCCCATGGCCGGCAAGTATGGCGAACTGGAGTTCAAGGCCGTAAACCGTGCAGGTGCCGAAAAAGAATTCGAAGGCAAGAAGGACGAAAAGAAGGCAAAGGACTTGGCTCCGGTGGTTGAACGTATCAAGCAGGCTCTTGGAGACTCCGTGAAGGACGTCCGCCTGTCTTCACGGCTTTCCGAGAGCCCTTCCTGCATCGTGGTTGACGAGAACGACCCCAGCATCCAGTTACAGCAGTTCATGAAGACCATGGGCCGTGGTGAGGACTTTGACATCAAACCCATCCTGGAGATCAACGGCGACCACGAACTGGTCACCCGCCTGCTGGCCAAGCAGGACGAGACCACGACCGCCGATGTGGCCCGGGTCCTGCTTGATCAGGCCTTGCTGGTTGAAGGCGCTCCCCTGAAGGATCCCGCCGACTTTGTGACCAGAATGAATAGATTGATAAGCGGTATGTAACCCACGAGCCGTTCAGGCTCAATTGGTAAATGCCCCTGGCAGCGATATGCGCCGCCAGGGGCTCTTTCCTGCCCTCGGCTGAATGCCGAAAGCCGGAATCAGAAAGCGGGAATCCGAATCCCCTACGCCCCAATAAGTCAGCTCCAGGATGGTTCTTCAAGCTGCCTACCGTAATCGAAACGGGAGGCCACGGAGCCTGTCCCCCTCGCTGAGGTAGAAACCTCCAATGCGGATATGCCGGGCCACTCCTCCCGATAGTTCCTGAGCGACAGCACCCCTGCAACCAGGGCTCCTGCCAGAAGACGGGGAATCAGAATCAGGGCCGGGCCCGTGCTGGCCCCTTGCAGGCTCATGCCGACGATCTTGGCCAGCAGGTTGCCCATCTGCAGGGTAGAGGGTTCCCTGGATCAAGGGTACAAGTACCATTTGCAGCCAGAGGGCCGCCATGAGCACACCGTTCACCATAAGGAATACCATGTAGGTTCCCATCCCAAGGTACATGAAATACTGGACAAGAAAATACCCAGTGACTCCTGTCAGAAAGATCCTTCCCTTGGCCGACCTCCTGCACAGCACACTGCCGGCAAGCAGCAGCGGCAAGCCAACTGCCAGGCTGAACAGATCCTGGGCCAGTCCCTACATCTTCCCTCTACCTATGATTGTGACAGCCCTATACTTTTCAGCGTACTGCCCGTTCGGCCCTTGTTCGGATACCGGCGAACATGGCTGGTTGCTGGATGATGGCACCGCCTATGGTGCCAACCAGATTGCCTGCAAGCCTGGCTGCAAAGCCAGAAGGAACCGGCATCCTGAACCGGGATACAAGCCTGCAACTGTCATCTCCTGTCGATAGTATCATGAAGGTCCAGGCAGCGTTGTCCGGGTTCATCGGGTTCTGCAGGTCTCCGCCCATGATCAGCACCGATGGTTTTTCCAGCCTGGCTACGGTGAAGCCCAGGCCGGGAGCCAGGTCGAGACGGTCCCCTTCCTGCAGGTTCTGCAATTCCGGTACGATCCGCCAGGATGACCCGTTGCCGTCTATGAAATAGTCCTTGGCTGCCAGCCGGTTTATAGCGTCGATATTGTACCATCCTGCCCGCTTGTATCCCGCCTGGACAAGCCATTCCCAGACCTCTTCGGCCGGTGCGTTTATCTGCACAGCCTGGGTATAACCGCCCCAGGGTATGCCGATCAGTTCATCCCCTGGCATTGGTCCTTTCCGCTCGGAGGCTGTGGCTCCAAAACCAACCGCAAGTGGAGCAATGACAACCATTAGCACCCCAACGGCAAAGACACCAAGGAGAACAAGCAGGCCCGCAGCCTTGGCGTAACGCCCCACTTTGACTGGATGGATTTTCGGTATTGGCAGGAAGGTCCGTACGCGGGCTTTATATGCCAGATATTCATCCCCAAAGCGCACAGCCAGTTCAGATTCTTCCCAGCGGTAAGATGGTCTTGCAAGCAGGTAGGTAAAGGGAGGCAGGACCAGGAAAAGCCATGAATCCAGGCAAAGGGCCAGCATCGGAAATATGAAGAATATCCACCAGGAGAAGATGGGATTCCTGCACAGCCCATAGGCACCCCGGGTTGCAAGGCGTTTCCCC
>MIBM01000126.1:0-2280 GCA_001830645.1 Spirochaetes bacterium RIFOXYC1_FULL_54_7 | reverse complement strand
CAGCCGAAGCCCGGAAGACAAGCCCGACAGCGGCCAGCTCGATGCCAAGCGCAAAGCCGACTCCTCGGAGTCTACCCAGGAAACCGAAGGTCCTTGGCCATGCCAGACTGGCAACAAGCACTGCCAGGACCACCGGAGCCAGTACCTTGACCAGTTTGGGCGCCCCAACCATGATGGATCGTTTTTCGCCTGATGATTGTCCCGATGATTTTTGCATACATCCCCTGCGCCAAAGGAATCACAAACATGAAATCCTCACGGCAGCCCTCTTGTCCATTTGGGCTGGAGTATATCGCCGGGTAAAAATTCTGGCAATACAAAACCATGCTATACTGGGTATACACCACAAGAAGGATCGATCAATGGAAATGATGGACAAGTACGCCAGGCTGCTGATCAAAACCGGAGTGAACATACAACAGGGGCAGACCCTTGTTCTGAGCTGCCCTATAGAATGCTCCGATTTTGCCCACAGGGTACAGAAGCAGGCCTACCAGGCCGGCGCTCGTGAGGTGGTAATACGCTGGGGCGACGAAAAATCTGCACGCATCACCTACGACCTTGCACCGTCAGAGATCTTCGATGAGTTCCCGGCCTGGAGCAAGACGTTCTATGATGATTACGCTGCCAAGGGAGCAGCATTCCTGACGATACTGGCCACGGATCCTGACATGATGAAGGGTGTTGATCCATCACGCATAAGCCGCCAGGCCAAAGCCCGGGGCACTGCACTCGAGGCATATCGGTCCGCCCAGATGAGCAACAAGCATACGTGGTGCGTCGCCTCCGTTCCGACCAGAGCCTGGGCACAGAAGGTCTTCCCGGGCATGGCAGAGCCCCTGGCCGTCGAGGCTCTCTGGCAAGCCATCCTTACGGCTGTCCGGGTAGACCAGCATGATCCTGTCGACGCCTGGCACCGGCACCAGGAAGCCCTGGACGTACGCGTCAAATTCCTGAACGACGCCCGGTTTGCTGCCCTGCGATACAGGAACGCCATCGGCACAGACCTGACGGTGAAGCTTCCCGACAACCACATCTGGTTCGGCGGTGGCGATGAATGCGCCAAGGGTTATGTGTTCATGGCCAACCTACCTACCGAGGAGGTCTTTACAGCGCCTCAATGTCGAGGAGCCAATGGCCGGTTAGTCAGTTCCATGCCCCTCAACCACAACGGAAATCTGATAGAAGATTTCTGGTTCAGCTTCAAGGATGGAGTGGTTGTGGACTATGGAGCAAGGCAGGGCCTGTCGACCCTCAAGGAACTGCTGGCGACCGACGAGGGTGCCAGGATGCTTGGCGAGGTGGCTCTGGTGCCCCATGATTCGCCGATCAGCAACCAGGGAATACCGTTCTACAATACCCTCTTCGACGAGAACGCCTCCTGTCACTTTGCCCTGGGCAAGGCTTATCCAACCTGCGTTCAAGGCGGTACCGATATGGACAAAGAGCAACTAGCGGCGGCGGGAGTCAACGACTCCCTGATACATGTGGATTTCATGGTAGGCAGCGCTGACCTGGCAATAACCGGTATCCAAAAGGACGGCTCTGAATTGCCGGTCTTCATCGACGGAAATTTTGTCATCCGATGAATCCAGGCAGATTCCTGCCAGATCATACCAAAAGTAGTCCCGAAATGAAGTCCGCAACCGGGACGAAGATCCGGCCTGTCGCGATATCTGTACCCTGCCAGAGTAATGGTAAAAATCAAATAATGTTGCTCCATTGCTTCAGATCCAATAAAATCAGGCAAAACACTCATGAAACCATAAGGTTTCAGCAAATGGAAATAAATAATTATGATTTATCGATCATAAATGAGCAGCCATGCACGATATCCCGGAACACCTTGAATTTTTCGTTAACCGGCATCAGGACTGACAAGATTTTAATTTTTGAGTTGACGATACGGCAAAAGAGTTAGAGAATGGAGAGTCGCTTGATGGAGGGACTGTTAATGGGTCACCCTGATCCAGAAAGACCATCCAAATACATGAAATGAAGGTGTGCCATGAAGAAGTACCTGGTTCTCATGATCATCGTGGCTATGGCCACATCGGTGTTCGCTCAACCACAGTTGCCGGAATACCAGCCAGCAGCGGGTAAATGGATGCTGACGGCAGACAGGCTCTATCAGAACGATGCCGCTGAAAAGCTTGCCAAAATCAACATCAGGGTGCCCCAGGTGGGCAAGATGGTGTATGAGTTCAATGCCCGCTATGAAGGCGGCGCAGAAGATGGTCATGGCGGGTTCGGTGTCCACCTGTTCGCCGACACAGCTCA
>MIBM01000125.1:11124-16950 GCA_001830645.1 Spirochaetes bacterium RIFOXYC1_FULL_54_7 | reverse complement strand
GTGATGACCGGACAGATGTCCAGGCCGGACAGGAGCATGGTCTGCATCTTGTACCAGGTTTCGAACATTTCGCGGCCATAGATGCCTTTCAGGAAGCGGCCTTTGAAGATGACTTTGTCCCAGTCTATGCCGGCGCCGTTGGGCAGTAAAACGTGCTTGTGCACGTACATGGAGGTATGGGAACCTGTATCCGGCACAGGGAAGGAACCGTCCAGAGCGTTGTGCGAGGTTCGCTTACCCGATATCAAGCGTACGCCAACCCGCCTCAGGTCATTATCGACCGCCTGGAACAATACTGTGGTTGCGCTGACTGGTCCAAAAACCGAATTGCGGACTGGTAACCGCAATTCGGAACGAAGTTCAACTTGACTGACTTTGTTCGCAGGTTAACTGCATTGACCCGGATACGCTACCCCGATTGTGGCCATTCGTGTTTCTGATCTTGCTGTATGCAGAGTGCCTGGCAGAGAATCTTCTCAAGGATCTCCTGAACCACCAATTCGTGTATTCCATCTCCAAGCTGCCGAGCCCGTTCTTCAAATCTGACAAACGCCTGTTCGGCGAGATCTCCAGGCTACTGTCCTCCATGCTGTACGAGCTCTTAAGAAGTTGATCAGCCAGACTCGGGGGAACATGCTCAAGGGCTGGCTGTATTCGGGCCTCAGCATCGAGAGTGAAACCAGGCTCTTCAGCAAAGCTGATGGTTGCCTCCGCGAAGCTGGGCGCGACTACTGTTGCGCCGACCATTGCAGATAGTCTACGAAGTCGATCCATTTATTCCTTGCCGGCATGCGCTCGTTCGCCACTAGAACCTGTTTTTCTCCAATACCTTTGCAAATGGATGCAGTTCACCTGCAATACTTGTCAGGTGGAACTGCATCCAGGCAAAAAGGGGCGAGTATAACGAGTCTCTTTTTGCCCGGTTTCTGCGACACAATGGTAATACCGCAAGACCGGAGTTTATATAACACAACGGCGAAGCTCTGTCCGGGATGTCCTGTTGTACCCACTGAAAGACCTATCTTGACGGCAATATTCCGGGTTCCACACCCAACTCGTACCGGCAAAAGAAGTTGATCGATCAGGTCCGTGTGAACATGCTGAAGGGTTGGAGGCATTCGGGATTTATCACTGAGGGTGAGATCTAGCTATTCAGTATGTCTGATAGGGGAGCCGCATGCCAGTACGCGCGTGGGTTAATTTGTAGTTCGGGGTGCTACCTGTTCCGAAAAAATCTATTACGACGCGGCAACAAAGATTCATCTAATCCATGCGCAATCAAACCAAGAATCGCAGTTCGAGAAAATGGAGTCTCATGAAGTCCTGATGCTTGGTCAAATCTCAGGCGGCAAAGCTAGGCGCGACTGTTGTAGAAGGTTTACGAGACAAAGCCCATTATCTGGCCCAAGTTTCAAGGCACCATGTCGGTCGTGCAATCATCGGTGACCCACCGGAGCTGGCCAAGATTATCAATTGGGCACAGAAGCAGGAGATGGAACCCCTGATGTCCGTCTGTGCCCGTTCGCCTTTAGAACCGGCACCGGCATCAAAATATAATTCCAAATTCGATGTATATGCTGAAGAAGATACTATCTCAAGTTCGGTGCCTATACGCCGCAATGTCAGAAAAGCGAATCTTGACAGCAAATATTGAAGATTCTATGCTTATAGCATGTTGGTTATTGCCGGAATGGGCGGTCGATTGGGTAGCGGAAAATGGCAGATTCCAGGAATCTGCTCGTTTTCCTACGTAAAATCGCCAAACTCACGAAATGTCAACGCCTACCATTCACGAAGCCGACCCTTCCTTCCGAGTCCCCGCAAAAAGCAAACTACGTATCAAGAAACCCTGGAGTATTTACCATTGGATCCTTGATCTGGAGTCGGGTTTGGACAACAATCGAATCGAGGTGGGTTCAAGATGCGATGTCCTGCTTGCCAGCGCGAGATTGCTGAAACCAGCAAATTCTGCAGCGAATGTGGTTTGCGGCTTGCGGGGGAAACGACGGAAACCCATCGATCGTTCGAGGAAAACAAATTCATCACAGTCGTATTCACCGATCTTTCTGGATTCACCGCCATGTCCGAACACTTGGATGCGGAAGAAGTCAAAGCGATTATGCGCCAGGTCTTTTCGGAGGTGGGCAAGATTGCCGGAAAGTATGGCGGGCAAGTGGATAAACTCATTGGTGACTGCGCGATGCTCCTCTTCGGAATCCCGATCGTCCATGAGGATGACGGGGCAAGAGCCGTCAAGGCATCCTTGGAGATCCACAAGTACGTCGACAGCCTCAATACCAAGGAACTCCAATCCAGGATCGGGCGTACGCTACAGATGCACTCAGGAATCAATTCAGGGACCGTCCTGGCCGGAGAGCTCGATCTGGAACGCGGAGAAGAAAAAGTCCTGGGCGACACCATCAATATCGCATCGAGGCTGGACGGGGTCGCGAAACCCGGTGAGATCATCATTGGAGAAGCAACCTACCGTCTTCTGAAAGGCGAATTTCACTGTGAATCCCTGCCACCGCAAACCGTGAAAGGGAAAAAGGAAGCCCTCAATGCCTACAAGGTCCTGGGTAAGAAAGACAAGGGAATGCCCGCGGAAGGGATCCATGGCCTTAGGTCCAGCCTCGTTGGGCGCGATGTCGAGCTAAGGATACTTTTCCAGGCTTGGGAAGAATTGAACATGGGGCGAGCGTCATTCATCCGGGTCAGCGCCGAGGCCGGCGGCGGAAAGACTCGTTTGTCCGATGAGTTCAAGAACCTGTTGGACCTGTCTGAACACAGGTGGTACGATGGTCATGCCTATACCTATTCGGAGAACATCTCCTATGCCCTCTGGAACGATTTCTTCAGCCGGATGTGGTGTATCGACGAGAACGACCGTTCCGAAGAAATTCTGGACAAGATCCGGAAGGAAGTGGAAAAGCTGGACCTCGAAGCGGAAAAGATCCTTCCCTACCTCGCTGCTCTATTCTCCATTCCCACCCCTGAAACAGTTCATCTCGATCCCGGATTCATCAAGCCGAGGCTGTTCGAGAGCGTGGGGAGTTTCATCCTCGCAATCGCAAGCCGAAAAAAGACCATTTTATACCTCGAAGACCTCCATTGGGCTGATCCTTCCTCCCTTGAACTACTCTCCTACATCCTCGCCAAGATCGAAGGGAATGTTCTTATCCTCTGCACTCATCGCCCGGCCTCGTACAAGTTCCCTGACGAAGAGGTCGAGAGGAATTCTGTCCTTCGATATATCCATATCGAGCTTGAACCCCTCACTTCCGAGCAAGGGGAAGACATGTTGCGCTCGCTTCTCGGCGGCCTACAACCACCGCAGGAGCTCCAGGACTTCCTTAGGGGCAAGAATCTCGTCAATCCATTCTTCATCGAGGAAGTGGTCAATAACTTGTTCGAATCGAAGCTATTGGTAAAATCCGATGACGGATACCGCCTCACTGGTAATCTCCAGGAAGCCGGAGTCCCATCCACGATTCAGGAAGTCATCCTGGCCAGGATAGACCGTCTGGAGGTCGAGGTTAAGAAAGTTCTCCAGACAGCCTCCGTTCTAGGGCGGAGCTTCTTCCTGAATATCCTGAAAGATGTCTCCCGAGCGCACAAGGATCTTGAGGGGTGCCTTGACCTGCTGAAGCGGATCGACATCATCCACGAGAAAGGCTGCGATCTTGACCTGGAATACATGTTCAAGCACGCACTCCTCCAGGAAGTTGTCTACAGCTCGCTCCTAAAGAAGGAAAAAAAGGAGATCCACCATAGAGTTGCCGCAATCATGGAACAGTTTTTCTCCGGAAGACTGCCCGAGTTCTACGAAACTTTGGCCTTTCATTATGTTCGAGCGGAGGAACCGGAAAAAGCGATCCATTATCTATTATTGTCCGGGAAGAAATGTCTTGACCAATACGCGACAAAGGAGGCGGACAGCCACTACCGGCAGGCATACGATCTGATTACAGCTGAGGTGATCGATACCGAAGAAGCTAGGCGTACCTTGCTTACGATCATCAACGATTGGGGATTCGTGTTCTACTGTCTCGGTCACTTTTCTTCTCAGATTAAGATTCTAAAACGCCATCTTCCGGACGCGGAAGCCTGTAGTGACTTGGCTCTGAAGGCAATGTATCTAGCTTGGTATGGATTCTCCTTGATGCAAGAACTGTGTATGAATGAGAGCTATCGGGTTTTCCAGGTTGCTATCAGAGCTGCGGAGGAATCGGGAAACAAGCGGAGTATCGCCTACGCGAACGGATGGGCTGCTAACGCTTGCGCCGAGATGGGCAAGTTCAAGGAAGGTCAGAAGTGCGGCGGAAGCGCTCGGGAGCTTGCCAAGGATTTTCCGGACGACCATTACCTATTGTCCAAGGCGAATTTCTGCACTGCTCAGTGCTTCCTAAGATGCGGCCTGGTGGAAAAAGCCCTTCAATGCGCCCATGAGAGCATTAGTCTGGGTCACTCGCAGAACAAAACCCGGGCGCTCGTGCTGGGATATTCAGCCTTGGGGGATATCTGCCATGCAAAAGGGCAGTACACCGAAGCCGTCGTCAACTACCGGAAGGCTATAGACTATGCTCCGGATGTCTTTTACAGAATCTGGCCTATTCCATTCATGGCGCTGAGCCTGGTTTCAGACGACCGTCTTCAAGAAGCAGAAGACGCCCTATCCCTGTACAAGCGGATCGCCACAGCTGGAGAGCATCCCTCGGTGAACATTGGAATCAATGCCATTACGGGCCTTATCGCGAGCAAGAGGGGGGCATTCAGCGTGGCCTTCCGGCAGGCGATTGAGTCCTCCCAGAATTATGAGCGTTCCGGATACGCATATTTCCACCTAATCACAGGTCTGGAGATCGGCCGGGTCTATGCGGGGATGGCCTTGGGAACCACGAAGGTATCCTTCGCTTTGATAATGAAGAACCTTCTCTTCATCCTGACGAGTCTCCCTGTCGCCTATCAAAAGGCAGTTAAAAAGCTGATCGATATAGTCAAATTAAGTCAGGACATGGGTGCGGCAGGGCTTGAGGGACAGGCTTGGCAGCAATTAGGGATGCTCTACCTGAAAAAAAATAAGAAGGAAAAAGCGAGGGAAGCGTTTCGGAGTGCGCAAGAGGTGTTTAAAAAGACCGATCTGATAGATTACCAGGAGACAATCAGGACATCGTTAGCGGAACTGGACTCATGAGCTGTCTCTCTTTTTTATATTTTACCAATGTCGCAGTTATCTCCAAAAAGAAATCGTGACGAGCCACACGTTTCCGGATAATCGTATCCATCATCTCAAAACATGGTTCTTCCGTAGTATAGACAAATGCCCCTCTATTTTTCAAGAAGAAGTACTGATCGTCCCTGAAGCCATAGGCCATACGTTTGATAACATTGATGCGATTATTCACTCCTTCGAGTAGGTTGGTTCCTAGCGGGTAGAGGCAATGGGATAGGATAAACTGGAGCTTGTTGCCGAGGTTGCGAGCTTCTATTTTATACCAAAGCTCAATAGCTCTGTTTCGATCTTCCCCTGAGTACACGAACAACCTCCTGACAACGATTCATGTCCAGGATTTTGTTCGCCCCCCCCTTGGTAGTTTTGGACCGGAATATCCAATCAGGAACGGGAACGAGTCGCCGCTGCCTGAGGTTGAAGTATATCGAAGCGGTTGGTACGCCTCGGTTGTCGAATTGCCACTGCCTGGTGACGGCCTTCCGCAAGAAACTGGACTCGGTCTATCCTGTGGCCATGGCTGATCTCCGGGTATTCATGGATTTTGCAGGTGATGTCTTATGGATCCTGAGGCTCTGCCAGGGATGCGGATGGCC
>MIBM01000125.1:10769-11076 GCA_001830645.1 Spirochaetes bacterium RIFOXYC1_FULL_54_7 | reverse complement strand
CCTTCCGGCGGCTCCGTTGTAGTCCGCCAGGGGCCGACAGGTTCCCTGGCGAGGGGCCGGGCCCGCAGGGACCGGTCTGGGTTTGCCCCCTGGCCGGCGGAAGATTGGAGCGGAAAGCCCGGTGCCTGTCCGCCCTGGCGGGCGGGCACGAGCCCGACAAATTTGATGCAGGCTTCAGTCGAGACCCAGGACAACCTTGCCAGACTGGCCGGACAGCATTGCGTCAAAGCCGGCCTGGAAGTCGTCGAAGGAGAAGCGGTGGGTGATGACCGGACAGATGTCCAGGCCGGACAGGAGCATGGTCTGC
>MIBM01000125.1:9194-10677 GCA_001830645.1 Spirochaetes bacterium RIFOXYC1_FULL_54_7 | reverse complement strand
ATGGTCTGCATCTTGTACCAGGTTTCGAACATTTCGCGGCCATAGATGCCTTTCAGGAAGAGGCCTTTGAAGATGACTTTGTCCCAGTCTATGCCGGCGCCGTTGGGCAGGATGCCAAGCAGGGCTATGCGGCCGCCGTTGTACATGTTGTCCAGCATCTGCTCGAAGGCTGCCGGGGAGCCTGACATTTCCATACCTACGTCGAAGCCGCCGACCATGCCGAGTTCGTGGGTGACGTCACGCAGGTTTTCGCGGCTGACGTTTACGGTGCGGTTGGCACCGAGCTTTGCGGCCAGGGCCAGGCGGTAGTCGTTGACGTCGGTGATGACGACGTTGCGGGCACCGACGTGCCTGGCTATGGCGGCGGCCATGCAACCTATGGGACCGGCTCCGGTGATGATGACGTCCTCGCCGACCATGTCGAAGGACAGGGCGGTGTGGGTGGCATTGCCGTAGGGGTCGAAGATGGAGGCGACTTCGTCGCTGATGGCGTCGTTGACGTGCCAGGCGTTGGATGCGGGCACGGAGACGTACTCTGCAAAGCAGCCGTCACGGTTTACGCCAACGCCCCGGGTGTTGGGGCAGAGGTGGCGTTTGCCTGCCCGGCAGGCCCGGCAGACGCCGCAGACGATGTGGCCCTCTGCGGATATCCGCTCGCCGATCTTGTAGCCAGAGACGGCCCTGCCCATGTCCACTATCTCTCCGACAAATTCATGGCCTATTGTCATGGGCGTCTTTATGGTACGCTGGGACCAGGCGTCCCACTTGTAGATGTGTATGTCGGTGCCGCAGATGGCTGTCTTCCTCACTTTGACCAGGATGTCGTTGTCGTCCATGGCCGGCATGGGTACGTCTTCCATCCAGAGTCCGGTTTCAGCAGACTTTTTTACGAGGGCTTTCATGGCGGTTTATGCTCCTTTTGTGCCGCAAACCTTTGCGACAGACCTGGCGGCTTACAGAAGTATAGTATGCGGCAAGGACTGCTGGAAGTGGTAAAAACGGCTTATTTGTTTTGATAAACGAAATGGCGTTTCATATAATGCAAAAAAATGGGTGCAGGTGCTTGCGCCGCATTCAGGATATGATATACTGCGGCTATTGATACTGGTCCGGCGATGCGGAGGCTATCCGTGTGACTTGCCGGCCCAGCACCTTCCTTCAAGGAGCTTGCATGCCCCATCTGGTACTTGTGGTCAATCCCGGTTCTACATCGACCAAGGTCGGCGTCTTCAATGGCGGTTCGGAGCTTTTCGTGGAGAACCTGACCCATTCCAACGAGGAATTGGCTGCTTTTCCCACGGTGGCTTCCCAGTATGCCTTCAGGGAGAAACACATCCGTGCTGCCCTTGCAGCCAGGGGTTTTGACCTGGCAGAGGTGGCGTGCGTGGTAGGACGGGGTGGCCTCCTGAAGGCCATTCCTGGTGGTGTTTATGCAGTTAACCAGGTGATGAAGGACGAGCTGAAGACCAGCCCCTACGGGGAG
>MIBM01000125.1:8826-9147 GCA_001830645.1 Spirochaetes bacterium RIFOXYC1_FULL_54_7 | reverse complement strand
GATCGGCGTGCCTGCCTATATCGTTGATCCGGTGGTGGTTGACGAGTTGTCGGATGTGGCCAGGGTCTATGGCCATAAGCTGTTCCGCAAGCGATCCATCTTCCATGCCCTGAACCAGAAGGCGGTGGCCAGGCGCTGGGCTGCACAGCAGGGCAAGGCATACGGGGATGTAAACTTGATAGTGGCCCATCTTGGCGGTGGGGTGTCCGTGGGGCTGCACCTGAACGGCAGGGTTGTGGATGTGAACAATGCCCTGAACGGCGAAGGGCCTTTCAGCCCCGAGCGGGCAGGCACCTTGCCTGCAGGTGACCTGGCAAAGCT
>MIBM01000125.1:8168-8803 GCA_001830645.1 Spirochaetes bacterium RIFOXYC1_FULL_54_7 | reverse complement strand
AGAAGGAAGTCATGAAGATGATAACCGGCCAGGGCGGGCTTGTAAGCCTGGCGGGCACCAACGATATGCGCTCTCTGGCAGCCAAGGTAGAGGCAGGCGATGCCGAAGCGGCTCTGGTCTACAAGGCTTTCATCTACAATGTGGGCAAGGCCATCGGTGCCCTGGCTGCTGCTGCTGATGGCAAGGTGGATGGCATAATCATTACCGGCGGCATTGCCTATGGTCAGCCCATCCAGGACGGCCTCCGGCGCATGTGCGGCTGGATAGCCCCTCTTACCGTGTACCCCGGTGAGGGGGAACTCGAGGCCTTGGCCCATGCAGGGGTACGCGCCTTGACGGGCGAAGAACCAGCCCAGGAGTACAAATAGAATGAAAAGCATGGACGGGATCATACAAGCCGCCAGGAAGGCCGGACGCAAGCGCATTGCGGTGGCTGCGGCCCAGGAAGAATCAGCCCTGGAGGCTGTCATCGATGCCTACCGGCACGGCCTGGCGGAGCCCATCCTGATAGGCGATGTGGCGCTGATCCGCACCATGGCTGCGACCATCGGCGCTGCCATGGGCGTGGATGTCTCGGGCTTCCGCCTGATTGACGAGAAGGACTTTGCCGCCAGCGCGGTACGGGCGGTTGCCCT
>MIBM01000125.1:6048-8074 GCA_001830645.1 Spirochaetes bacterium RIFOXYC1_FULL_54_7 | reverse complement strand
GCCGGCCGCCTGACCAGCCATGTGGGGGTAATGGAAGTGCCCACCTACCGCAAATTGCTGATAGTAACCGACGGCGCCATCAACATTGCCCCCGATCTGAATGGCAAGCTGGATATAATCGCCAACGCGGTGCAGGTGGCCAAGGCTCTTGGAATAGAAGTACCCAAGGTGGCCCTTCTGGCTGCGGTGGAGAAGGTGAACCCTGAAAAGATGCCCTGTACCGCCGATGCGGCCATACTTACCCAGATGAACCGCCGGGGACAGATAAAGGGCTGTATAGTCGATGGCCCCCTGGCCCTGGATAACGCGATCAGCGCTGAAAGCGCAAGGATAAAGAAGATAGTCTCCGAGGTGGCCGGGGATGCCGACATCCTGGTGTGTCCCGACATAGAGGCTGGAAACATACTGTACAAGTGCCTGCTTGACCTTGGCAACGCCAAGGGTGCGGGCATAGTGGTTGGCGCTGCCAAGCCGGTGGTGCTGACCAGCCGTTCCGATTCTGCCGAAACCAAACTGGCAAGCATAGCCCTTGCGGCTTTGACTTCATAAGGAGTGTTACATGGCAAACAAAGGCAAACCCGAAATAGATCGGGAACGCTGCAAGGGTTGTCTCCTGTGTGTGCGTGCCTGTCCTACGAAGGTACTGGATGTTGACACCGCCCCCAATTCATGGGGCTATTACCCGGCCAAGGTTGTGGCCGTAGACAAATGCATCGCCTGCGGGAACTGCTATCTGGTGTGCCCCGATGTAGCGGTGACTGTGTACAAGCTGTAAGGAGGCTGGATCATGGCTGAAGAAAAGCGACTGATGAAGGGCAACGAAGCCATAGCCGAGGCTGCCATACGGGCTGGCTGTACTGCTTATTTCGGTTATCCCATTACCCCCCAGAACGAACTGACCGCCTACATGGCCAGGCATATGCTGGACAAGAAGCGTGTGTTCATACAGGCCGAGAGCGAGGTTTCGGCCATAAACATGGTCTACGGTGCCGCGGCAGCGGGTGCCAGGGCCATGACCAGCTCTTCCAGCCCGGGAATCTCGCTGAAACAGGAAGGCATTTCCTACTGCTGTGGCGCTGATCTGCCCTGCGTGGTGGTGAACGTGGCCCGCTCCGGCCCGGGCCTGGGCGGCATTTCGCCGGGGCAGGCGGACTACTTCCAGTCCACCCGTGGTGGTGGCCATGGCGACTACTACCATCTGGTTCTGGCACCCAAGAGTGTACAGGAGGCCGCTGACCTGACCTACCAGGCTTTTGACCTGGCCGACCAGTGGCGCATGCCGGTGATGATCCTTGCCGATGGCCTCATAGGCCAGATGATGGAGGGGGTTGTATTCCCCGAGAGCCGGCCCCTTGACTCCCTGCCGAAGAAGGACTGGGCGGCCGGTGGCCAGGCGAAGACCCACAGGCCCATCAACCATGTAAGCTCCATCAACCTGGTTCCAGCGGAACTGGAGGCTTCGGTTGTGGAGCGCTTCAAGCGCTATGCGAAGATAAAGGAATCCCAGGTCCGCTACGAGGAGCATGAAGTCGAAGATGCCGAACTGGTTCTCGTTGGTTATGGTACCAGCGCTCGTGTGGCTCTTGGGGCTTTGGAGATGGCAAGGAAGCTTGGGATCAAGGTTGGCTTGTTCAGACCCATTACCCTGTGGCCTTTCCCGGAGAAGCGGGTTGCCGAGCTGGCGGCCCGGGGCAAACAGTTCCTGGCTGTGGAGATGAGCATGGGACAGATGGTTGAGGATGTGAAGCTTGCGGCCAACGGCAAGGCGGACATCCACTTTTTCGGTCGCTGTGGCGGCATGATTCCCACCGAGGAAGAGGTTCTGGCCGAGATACGCCGGATCCTCAAGAAGTGAGGGGAGAAACGATATGGAACTGATTTACGGGCATCCTAAAAGCCTCAAGCCCATACAGACCAAGTACTGCCCTGGCTGCGGCCATGGGGTGATACACCGCATCATTGCCGAGGTCATAGACGAACTAGGCGTGCAGGAACGGTCGATCATAACCAACCCGGTGGGCTGCTC
>MIBM01000125.1:0-6039 GCA_001830645.1 Spirochaetes bacterium RIFOXYC1_FULL_54_7 | reverse complement strand
CGATCTCTACTTCGACTTCGACTCGGTGCAGCCCGCCCACGGCCGCACGCCAGCGGCGGCTACCGGCGTCAAGCGCGTACACCCGGACCACCTGGTCATCTGCTACCAGGGCGATGGCGACCTTGCGGCCATAGGCACCGCCGAGATAATCCACGCCGCCAACCGGGGAGAGAAGTTCACCACCATTTTCGTGAACAACGCCATCTACGGCATGACCGGCGGCCAGATGGCCCCGACCACGCTGATAGGACAGAAGGCTACCACCGCGCCGTATGGCCGGGATGCTGGGACTGCCGGTATGGGATACCCCATACAGGTCTGCGAACTGCTGTCGTCCCTGGGGGGTACCAAGTACCTGGCCAGGGGCTCGGTTAACAATGCAGCCAATGTACGCAAGACCAAGACCTACATAAAGAAGGCTTTCGAAGCCCAGCTCCGGGGCGAGGGTTTTACCCTGGTGGAGATACTTTCTCCTTGTCCGACCAACTGGGGCATGCAGCCGCCGGAATCGATGGAGTGGCTGGAAGGCAACATGATTCCGTATTACCGGCTCGGGGAAATCAAGAATACCCTGGAGGCTACCGCCTCTGCGAAGGCCGCGGCCGCCCCAACGGCCGAAGGCGCAGGAGTACAAGCATGACCGAAAAGACATTCATGGCCGGTTTTGGTGGCCAGGGCATTATCTCCTTAGGGCAGCTATGGGTTTATTGTGGCATGAAGGAGGGCCTGGAAGTCACCTTCTTCCCCTTTTACGGAGCGGAAAAGCGGGGCGGCATAGCCAGGGCAAGCGTCATTGTGTCCGATACCGGGATTGCCAGCCCCCTGGTGACCAGTCCGGATTCGGCCATCGTGATGAACCCCGATTCCCTGCCCCTGTGCGAGGAGATTGTGAAGAAGGGCGGCACCCTCCTGGTCAACTCCACCCTGGTGAAGACCGATCCCAAACGGACAGACCTGAAGGTGGTAAAGATTCCGTGCAACGAGATTGCCGAAAGCATCGGGGACGTGAAAATCGCCAACATGGTGATGATGGGTGCCCTGTCCAAGCTTACCGGCGCGGTAAAGCTTGACAAGCTTGAGGCAGTCCTGAAGACTTTCTTCCCCGAGGGCAAGCACAAGTTCATACCCATGAACATGAAGGCCATCGAAGCGGGAATGAAGGCCGTGCAGTAAGAGTGCTTATCCCGCCGCAGGCCATCGATGATAAAAGGCCTGGGGCAGAAAAAAGGTGGGGGCGGCTTCCGTAAAAGGAGGCCGCCCGTTTTTATCTGCAGTACGGGCGCCCGTTTTATACCTTGAACTTGGCTATTTCGTTGATGAGCGTGTCAATGCTTCCCTTGTTCCTGATGCTGATCTGGTCCACATGCTGGACTGCGGAGTTGATCTCCTGGGTACCGGCGGCCATCTCGTTCATGCTGTTCCTGATTTCGTGGGTGGCAAGGGCCAGCTGTTTCATCGATGCAAGTACGTCTTTGCTGCCGGTAAGCATCTCGCCGGAGCGGTCCCGCACCTCATTGGTGATATGCGTTATCTCGGAGAGGGCTTCGAGTATCTGCTTGCTGCCGCCGTTCTGTTCCTGCATGGCATTGTGGATGACCATCTCCTGCTCGCTGACCACCTGTACCATGGAAACAATGGTATCGAACTGCTTCAGGGCGTTGCTGGAACTGTTGGATACTGTGTCGATGGATGATTTGAGATCCTTGAGAACGTTGGTTATGTTCTTGGCCTGGGCACCGGAATTGGCTGCCAGATTGCGTATTTCGTCGGCCACTACCGCAAAGCCCCTGCCGGCGTCTCCGGCATGAGCCGCTTCTATAGCGGCGTTCATGGCAAGCAGATTGGTCTGATTGGCTATTTTGGCAATTACCGAGCTGGTCTCGAGCAGGCCTTCCGACTCCCTGGCTATGGTTTTGATGTTCTCCGAAACCGCATTGATGCCGCTTTGCCCTATCTCCGAGGCATGCCTGAGCTCTTTCACGTTCTGCGTGTTCCTGACAAGTATGCTGCTTACCGATTCTATGTTGGCGATCATCTGGGCGATGGCCGCCGATGATTCAATGATGCTGGCGGATTGGGACTCTATGTGCTCGTTGAGTTTTTCTATGCTGAGCGCAATGGATTCCACCGTGGCCTTGGATTCCTCAACACCCGCAGACTGGTTCTGGATCTGGTTCTTGACGCCGTTTATGTTGGCGGTGATCTGGCTTATGGCTACCGCAGTCTGGGTCATGCTGCCTGCCATTTCGGTGCCTATGCCATGCAGTATGCCCGCCTGTTCCTTGATGAGTACCACCAGTTTGCGTATCTTCCCGAAGGTCTGGTTGAAGTAATGGGACATGCGCCCTATTTCATCTTGACTGGTTACCGGCAATTGCCGGGTCAGGTCACCCTCGCCATCGGAGATGTCCTTGAGTATGGTCTTCACATTGACGATGGGCTTGGCTATGCGGCGTGCGAAGGTAAGGGTAAGCAACATGGCAAGGGATACAATCACCACGAGGAAGATCAGTAGGGTCCTGCCCAGATTGCGGGTGTCTGCAAAGACTTCATCTTCCAAGGCTCCTATCGCGATGGACCACTCCGTCCTTGGGATGGGAGCAAAGCCGAATACCATCTTGCTGCCATCCATTGTGTATGATCCGTGGGATGTCTCTCCACTCATCATTCGCCTCAGCATATCGGCCATGTTCTGGTATTCAGGTTTTTCAGTGCTCTCCTTGACGAAATTCTTGAGTTCCAGGACATAGTCCTTGTTGGGGTGGGCCAGGATTACCCCTTCCTTGTTGATGACATACGAATAGCCGTTGCCGCCATAGCGAATCTTGTTGGTGATGTTGGATAGCATATTGCCGTCCAGTCTGGCTATGAGTACCGCATCAACTATGTTCAGTCTCGAGAAGATGGGGGTTGCCAGCATCATTACCGGCTGGTTGGTTACCCGGCTCACGAGTACATCGGACAGCACGGTCTTTTTTTCAAAGGCTTGTTTTACATAGCTCCTGTCACCAAGCCCGGCGGTTGTATTGTCGTGGTAGGTTGCCGTTCCGTCAGGGGTGACCACCGCCATTGCCAGGAAGCCCAGGCGGGTAAGCTCGGCGCCCATGAACACCTGCTGCCTCTCCCAGTCCATGCTCTTCATTTCCTGGTTGTTGGCTATGTTCTCTATGTTGACCATATAGGTATTTATACGCGCCTGTATGTAGCTTGCGGTCATGCTGGCCAGGTGCGGAAGGTTGCCGGTGATGGACCTCTCCAGGGCAGTGCGGGTCGTGGTGAAGGCTATGAGGCTCAGGCCGACGCTGCTCAGCAAAACCAATCCACTTAAAACGGCCACCAGTTTTGCCCCTATGGACATATCCTTCAATCTCATTCCACTTACTTCCCTGTATACAGAATTTGGCTATCACCGCTTGGCAGGCCAGGAAGCATTCTACCCTGCATGTCCAGTTTGTCAACAATTACATCCTGACAGGATTTGTGGAAAGAAAATTTCTATGTCAGATAATGAAATAGCTTATGTAACCGGGTATTTTACCGCCCGTTACTGGCGGTCCCGCCGGTTGTTTTCCCTGACGAACCCTTCTGTCAGGACTATATGTTCCCTGGTTTTGGCGCTGGTTGCGGCATAGCGGACCGCCTCGTTCTTCAGGAACCTGGCCAGGCAGGCATCAAAGTCGTCAAAGGCTATGCCGGTGTGGGTGTTTACCCAGGATCTCATGGTTTCGACATGGACCTTGTATCCGCCATCGAAAATTTTCTCTCCCTGCTGCAGGGCAAAGTCTACCATGCCGCGGGCCGTACGCTCCCGGGGTATGGTCTCGATAAGCTCGGATATCTGCACATTGGATGAGCGGATGCGGGCAGACAGGGTCTTGATGATGGTAAGTGCGAATTTGGGGTTGTTCAGTACCATGTTGTCGAAAACTGCATCGTCCACCGCGATCAGGGATGACCGCTCCGAGGCTATGGCCGTAGCCGACCGCGGCCTGCCGTCTATAAGCGACATTTCACCAAAAAACTCGTTGGGTGTGTTTACAAGCTTGAGTACCGTTTCTCCACCCTCAACCTTTTTGCGTAGCTCTACACAGCCTTTTACGAGGATGTACATCAGCTCGCCTTTGTCGCCTTCCTTGAAGATGACGGTTCCTGCCTCGAATATCTGTGTGTTTCCTGCCATGACGGATATAGTAAGCCCAGACCGGCTGGCGCGCAAGTCATCCATGATTGGCACAGCAAAGGATGGCAGGGCAGAAGTCAGTCAGGAAAAAGGGCAGGGCAGAAGTCAGTCAGGAACGGGGGGGAGCCTCAGCCAGGCGTTCGCCTTTCCAACGGACCTTTATGCCCAAGAGCCCGAGCATGGTCAGAAGGGTAAAATGGACGGGCATGTAGCCCAGTTGGGCTGCCAGGCGCGGCCAGGATGCAGACAGCATTGAGCCGGCCATGCTGATGGTGGCTATGGTGTTCATCGTCATTGCCAACAGAACCGCGGCAGGCAGCAACCAGAGGCCAGGCACTGCAAGGACAAAGGGAAGCGCCAGGATACCGGCTGAGATGGACAGTGCCAGGGCTCCGAATACCAGTCTGGTTTCAAGGTCCGGGGCAAAAAGACCCCCATTGTTCCACCGGAGGCCCTGGTTAACCAGATCGCGCCAGCAAGGAACAGGTGTAGTAACGACTCTTGATGACTCCGTGGTGCCAGCTCGTATGTGGAACTCCTTGCGTGAACGGATGCAGGAAATGAGGGCTGCGTCCTCCGTTAAGGAGTATGGAACTGCGGCGTATCCGCCAATGGTATTCAGGGCGGTCCGCCTGATGATGAGATTGTTGCCGAAGCCGCCGCAGGGCACCCCCAGTCCGGCCCCACCAGTGAGGTACATGTAACGGACCGCATGATCAAAGGCCTGGAAGAGTCTGAAAAAGCCGTTGCCATCGATACGCTTGTACACCGGTCCGATAGCCAGCGCCGTCCGTTCGTCGCCAAGCAGTGCGGCCATTGTGGCTACCCAGGCAGGGGACATCGTGCAGTCGGCGTCGGTGAAAAGAAGGTAGTCTCCACTGGCCAGCTCGATACCATATTCAAGGGCTTTCTGCTTGAAATTGGGGCCGGGATTTTCATCCAGATGCAGGATCTTCACCGGGAAGGTGGCTGACGCCCGGAAATCCTGGAACATCTGCAGGGTAGCATCGCTTGAACGGTCGTCAATGAGCACCACTTCCAGGGAGCCGGCATACTCCTGGACCTGTAGGGAAGCGAACAAGGCCGGCAGGTTGGCTTGTTCGTTTCTGGCGGGTATGACTATGCTCACAGACTCAGTCTGGCCGGACAGTCTGCCGAGGGCCTTTCGCTCGCGGCGGTTTTCCATGAGCAGGCCAGCCATCATGGCAAGGTGGGCGGAGACGAAGCTGACCGCGAAAACAGGTCCGAACCAGGACATGAAAGGCGACACGTTTACCTCCAGGACAGCATCAGTTGCGTATGTAATGTGGCAGTTCCATAGGAAGAATCAAGGATAACTCCACCAGTCCGGCCACTTGGCCGGAGACATCCTTCCAGGCTGTCTGGTAGATGAGTTTCTTCTGGCCCTGCTTCTCTATTGTGTAGATGTTTGTGCCACCCTCGGTCAGAAGGCGGTCTATGATGCTCCGTGAACGTTCGTTGTGGCAGGCCATCAGGTCCGTACCCAGGAGGGCTTTGCCGCCCCTGCCGGCCCAGGTGGCAGCAGCCTTGTCGTTCAGATAGATGATACGATGGTCAAGGTCACTTACCGTAACAGCACCGGGGAAGGCCCGCACCCAGTCGGGCATGGGTGTGGTTTCCATCTCGGGTGTCTCTGCCATATCCCTCTCCTGGATCAGGCTGATGTCTTCCACCAAACCTGGATTTTTCCGATAGGCCGACGTCCTGCCAGCAGGGCCGGTTCGCTTGTTGCCCCGGCCAGCCGAGTCTATAATGGACACCGCGCGTCGGGCAAGCATGGCGCTGGAAGGGATGATCGATATATGGAACGATGGAAGGAAGAAAGCCGGCTGGACCTG
>MIBM01000124.1:10507-10688 GCA_001830645.1 Spirochaetes bacterium RIFOXYC1_FULL_54_7 | reverse complement strand
CCCACTACGCCAAGGACGCCTACGACATCGAATACGAGTTCCCGATGGGTTTCCGTGAACTGGAAGGGGTGCACAACCGCACCGACTTCGACCTCAAGCGCCATCAGGAGTACTCCGGCAAGGACCTGCAGTATATAGACCAGGACAACGGCAACGAGCGCTATATCCCGTACATCATAGA
>MIBM01000124.1:0-10460 GCA_001830645.1 Spirochaetes bacterium RIFOXYC1_FULL_54_7 | reverse complement strand
CCTACGAAGAGGAAAAAGTAGCAAACAAGGGCAACGACGACGACTGGCGCACCGTAATGAAGTTTCACCCCGAACTGGCACCCATCACCGTCGCTGTCCTGCCCCTGATGAAAAAGGATGGCCTGGCCGAACTGGCCCAGGAAATCCGTCAGGAGCTGAAGCAGGACTACGCCACCGACTACGACCAGGCCGGCGCCATAGGACGGCGCTACCGCCGCCAGGACGAAGCCGGAACCCCCTACTGCGTAACCATAGACTACGACAGCAAGGAAAACGGCACCGTCACCGTCCGCGACCGGGACAGCATGGAGCAGGAGCGGGTTCACAAGGACGAACTTTCGACCTACATCAGGAACAAGATAAAGAATTATACGAGAAAGTAAGGTGGTTTTTGCAGGGCAGCCGCGTCCCATGGACGGCTCGCCCCTGGATTGCCCCCGGTGTGGCAAGTTTCATAAGTCCATGCAGACCAAGGCCTTCGATAGTTCGTTGTCCACCTACCGGCCCGGTAGGATAGTGCCGGGATGCCCTGTGCATTCGGGTATCCTCAAAGACTACCTCTGGTGCTGTCCGACGGATAAGGATGAACATGGGCGTCTGGATGCAGCAGACCGCTCTTGAGTGGACGAACCGCTACCACGCCCTGTATCGGGACCTGAACGATTGGGTCGAATACCGGGATCTACCGGAAGAAGAGAAATCTCCTGCCGAAGAAACCGCTGAAGGCAAAGAGGACCGATTCCACCCTCAATCAGGACACCTAAGGGAGTTGCAGGCTCCAGCCCCCATTGGTCCGACAATGCAAACCCCCGACTTGCCACAGATCCGGGGTTTTGCGGAAGCTGATGACAAGTGGCAGCAACCGGCGCATCCACTTCCTTAATAGTACCTACTACCTATTGATCACACGAGCAGTAGTTCAACCTTGACCTTATGCGTTTCGTCTTCAACAAAAATATGCTCTCCGCGTTGCATTCTCGCTTCAAGGATCAGGTATATCCTGATCGCCTTTTTGATGACTGCTGTCTTGGTCATATCGTTCCGCCCCGCCAATTGATCAAGAGCATTCATTTCATCTTCCGAAAGGTTGAGTGTCATCGTCTTTTTTTCTGACATGCCAATATCTCCCGACCAGTAGAATAGCATATGGCTAAGCAATCTTCAATAGAAACAACATTAATTGAGGCTATTAAATATGTATAATATAAATAAAAAGTACTTGACAAGTAGCTAAAAATGGTATATATTCTATTCAAGAGGTACAAGAATGAGAACATTTACAAACAAGGTATTGAGTGGAATCGGGATTCTGGCGATGGGAGCCTTCATCGCCTCGTGCAACAGCCCAATGGGCGTGAGTAGTGGAATTGACGGTGGCGCACAACTGGCAGCTTCCCGCAGCATCAGCCAGGAAGGGTCGAGTCTTGGCTTCGCCGATAGCTTCGCGGTATTCGGTGGCGGAGCTGGCATAACCAACCAGGGAATCCATACCGCGATCGATGGTGATATGGGTACTACGGGTGCGTCGACGATGATAACAGGTTTTCACAGCGGGACCTTCAGCTACGCCGAGACACCCCTGAATGTCGGCGCGGTGACTGGCTATGTGTACACTGATGCTCCCCAAGGCTCGGTCAGCGATTTTGACCATGCCAAACTGGTAGCAGCCGATGCACTGATTGCCTTCAATGATCTGGCTTCAAAACCCGACGGCATTGATCCTGGTGCTGGCCAACTTGGGGGACTCACCCTCATCCCTGGAGTATACAAGTCGGCTTCCGGAGCATTCCTGATCACCGATTCTGACCTTACCCTCGATGCCCAAGGCGACCCTGAAGCGGTCTGGATTTTCCAGATGGCCAGTTCGCTTACGGTAGGTACCCCGCTAGCTTCAAGCAGCGTGATGCTAGTCAACGGAGCCCAGGCCAGGAATGTCTTCTGGCAGGTAGGCAGCGCGGCGACCATCAACGGAGCGGGCGGTGGCACCATGGTTGGCACCATCATAGCCAGCGCCGGCATGACCTTCTCCACTGCGGGCAATGAAACGGTAACCACCCTCAATGGCAAGGCCCTGAGTCTATTCGCGGCAGTCACCATGGTGAACACCGCAATCAACGCCGATGGCATACCTGCGGATGTGCAGCTTGTCGATCCGGTAGAAGAGCCCGTTCTGGAACCCATCGTGCAGGCCGTTACGATCACTGGCAGCACCGCTGACAGCGTGGTCGCAGTCCCTGGTGACGGTTTCATTATCGTCGACAATAATGGTGGACTCGTGACGGTAACCGAAGTCGGTACCGGAACCATAGACATCACCAATGCTGGCGGCATCCTTACCGCGACCAATACCGGTAATGGCATCATGACTATAAGCAGCAATGCCATGGGCACTGTTACCGTTACCAACACCGGCAATGGCAACGTGAGCGTGAACGCGACCGGTACGGAAGCCATCACCATCACCCATACTGGCGATGAAGATTACGTCTACGAGTAATCAGAAGTACAGCTAGGCTGTGTTTTACCAAGGGCCGTCTTCGGACGGCCCTTTCCGTGTCCTGAAACAACCCGCCAGGTGTTTTACTTCAGGAAATGGGAGACTTCCTTTGCAAAGGTGCGCGTGTTGATGGGTTTGCTGATGAATACTGCGTTGGGGATGGTCCTGATCTCTTCTATCCCTTCGGCAAGTACCGAGGCGGTGACAAAGACTACCGGGATATCGCGGGTCTCGGGATACTGAAGCAACATCTTGGCGGCATCCGAACCTCGCATGTCAGGGAGTCTCATGTCCATGATGATGATACCCGGCTTCTTTTCCCTGGCAAGGGAGATTCCCTTGGTGGCGTTTTCTGCTGTGAAGACCTCGAAGCCGGCGACTTCGAGCATATCCTTCTCAAGCAACAGGTTGTTGGCGTTATCGTCTATGACCAATGCGGTCTTTCCCATGCTAGGCTCCTTGTTTTGAACGGACAGGCAGAGTGAAACGGATCGCGGTGCCTTGATCGAGGCCCTTGGACTCCACTGACAGGACTCCTCCGTGGAGTTCCACCATCTTTCTTGAAAGCGGCAAGCCGAGCCCGGTACCCTCGGTCAAACGGGAATACGGGGTATCTACCCTGAAAAAACCTTCGAAGATCTTGTCCATATTCTCGACCGCTATACCGACCCCGGTATCCCATACCTCTACCTCAATAACCTCACCAGTCCTGACTGCCCGGATGCCTATGTGTCCACCTTCGGGAGTGAACTTGACGGCGTTGGAAAGCAGGTTGTAGATGATTTCCTTGACACGGAGCTCGTCAGCGTCGATATCTGGAAGGTCATTGCTGATTTCGACGCGCATCTCCAGGTTTTTCTTCCCTGCCAGGTCAGCAACAAGGAGTGCCATTTCGTTCAGGAGGTCTTTCACTGGCAGCTTGGACAGTGTCAGCTTCATCTTGCCGGATTCGACCTTGGCCATATCCAGGATCTGGTTTATCAGCATCAGCAGGTGCTTCCCGCTGATCAGGACATTGTTCACATATTTCTTCTGTTTGTCATTGAGGGGTCCGAAGGTTTCGTCGAACAGCACCTCGGAGAAACCGTTGATGGAATTGAGAGGGGTCCTGAGTTCGTGGGACATGTTGGCCAGGAACTCGGATTTAGCCCTGGCAGTCCGCTCGAGCTCCACCGCCAGTCCCTCGAGCTCCTCATGGGCCTTGCCCAGGCTGTTCTCGATTTCCCGACGCTCTGTGATATCCTCGATGGCAAGAAGGATGATCAGTTCCTGCCCCGAAACTCTCTGGATCTGGCGAGCGTTCAGGAGCATGATCCTTCGGCCTATGGTCGCAAAATCGTGTTCTACTTCATAATTGTCAAAGGTCGTCTTTTGCGGGAGTATCGTTTCCAGCAGTTCCCTGAGCTTGGGGATGTTCCACTGCTTGTTGCCAAGATCATAGATAAGCTGTCCGATTGTTTCCTCGGGCTTTACCTTGAAAAAATCATAGAACGAACGGCTGACAGAAATTACCCGAAGATCCTGGTCCAGGGCTATGAGTGGTTCCCTCACTGTATTAATGATGCTCTCCGAGTACTCAGGTGAAGCGGTTATATTCTGGCTTTTTGTCGTTTATCGCTCCTTGCCATCAGCTGCGGCAGACTCTAATGTACCTCTTTGTATACACAAGGTACAGCTTGTAACAGGCCGTAGTGGCGATTATATCTACTTCAGTTCCGATGATGTGTCCGCCTGATCGGGATCAGAATCAAGAAAACAAGAGGGAAAAGTGGTATTAAGGTAAATATGCTGCTCCACCACCGTTCAGGTATTGTTCCTGATGATATACATCAGAAGCCCGGTACCCATGATCATCAGACGGAAGGAAAATCGTAGATCCGGATTCCGGTAAACCAGCCTGAAGCCCGATTTCACGAGACCGGGATTCTTCGCACCGAATCACGGATCTCCAGATGTATGGGCAGCTGGACATTCGCCTCGCCTACCGGTTCCTTCCGGATCAGTTTCATCAGCATCGAGATTGCGAGGCGTCCCTTCTCGCTTGAGTCCTGGTGAACGGTTGTCAGGCGTGGCCTTATCATACGTGAGAAAATATTGTCATCAAAGCCGGTCACCGAAACCTGGCTGGGTACATCGATACCTGTTCCCTGAAGGAACAAGATGGCTTCGGCGGCGTAATAGTCGGCAGAAAAAACAAGGGCAGTATATGGCGATCCTTCGTCAGCGAGCTGGCTGTACAAGATCTCGCGTTCATGTCTGCCTTTTGGTAGCGGAATATATCTATCTTTCGCCAGAGACAGGCCCTGTTCCCGGAAGGCTTCCTGGCAGCCATTAAAGCGCGCTGGATCACCACCGGAAAACAAGGGATTGTTTGCAAGAAAGGCAATACTTGTATGCCCCATGGACAACAGATAGCGGGTAATCTCGTAGCCACCGCGCTGGTCCTGGAGGCCAATGTTGTGGTAGATATGCTTGTTGTCCGTAAAATAGCAATCTATGTACACTAGTGGCGTATCGATACTGCTGCTGATAACTCGGCAGATATCACCAGGAACCCAGACCAGAACAAGACCATCCAGCTTCCAGGCTTTAGAAAGCCGAAGGACCTCATTTTCGTCGCTGGTGGTATGCAACATCACGAAATACCCATTGTCTCGTATCTCGCGTTCCATGGCGCCAAGAATGGCTGAGGAAAATGGGTCTTCCAGAACTGTCTCGTCCCGGCGTGGTTCCATGAACATGATCACGCCGATAATGCGTGAATTGCTATGGGCAAGAATGATCGCACCCATGTTCGGAGCGTATTTCTCCTCCTGGATGATGCCTTGCACCTTTTCGCGGGTGGCAGGAGAGACTTTACTGAAGTTCCCATGCAGGACATTGGCAACGGTTGTAGGACTCACCCCCGCCTTTTTCGCGATTATCTTGATAGTCGACATGGAAACCACCGTACCTGAATAACAAGCTGAAATGCAACGAGCGGAAAACTTCCTCCTACATACAAGCTGTGCTCCGCCCGCTTCATCCCGCTATTTCAGGTATCCCAGCCATTTCTGCTGCTGGTCAATCATTCTGTCCACCAGGGCTGCAACTGGTCTTGCCTGATGCACAACCGGGTTTGCCAGCATGGCCTGGATGACATAATCTTTTTTACCGTGGATTATTGCTTCCGCGGTTAGATCGTACACACCTGTGTATGATCGGAGCAGTGCCAGATATCCTTTGGGCATATTGGTGATCTTTATTCCGTTTACACCGTTCTTGTTTATGATGGCAGGCACTTCAACAGCAATCCACCAGGGCAGGTCTTCGATGAGATCGTTGTTGAGTACATTGACTGCTGATTCTTCATAGCCTGTGTCACCCAGGATACCCTCGATTATCGGTACTACTCTTTCGGATGTTTCCAGCTTGATCTCGGCTCGGGCTTCACGGGTCAACATGATCTTGTATACATCATAAAAATCAAGGATGCCTCTATGGTCAACGATGTCCCAGGCCCAGCCCAGGTATTCTCCAAAATGACTATCGGTGGTAATAGGCAACAGTTTGTAGTTCTTCAACATGAATTGAACCAGCCTGCGATCAGCCCATTCATAGCTGCTCTTCCTGCTGGATGATCCTTTGTCAAATTTTTCACTTTCTTCTAGACTTCCGGTCTTGCGGTATTCATCAAGAAGATCGCTGTAACCTGGTTCACTTCTGAAAAAATCTTCAGCGTTTTCCAGTACTTCCGGATATAGATCCCTGCCATTTTTCTTATCCTTTAGCCCGAGCATGCAGCTGAAATGGTTCAGTCCGGCCGCGGTAAAATGCATATCCTCAAGTTTCATGTCCAGCATACGCGGCAGCCATCTGCCCAGCCAGCCTATCTCATGGCACATGCCAACGAACTTCGCCTGGGGATACGCACGCTTTACTGTTGTGCAAATTGCTGTCATTGGATTGGAGTAGTTGAATATCCAGGCCTCAGGGCATACCTCCATCGCGTCTTTTACGATATCAAGATAGACCCGGCCAATACGCAAGGCATGGAAGATGCCCCCAGGACCACCGTTTTCACCATACACCTGGTGAACGCCATACTGAAGCGGGATTTTCCAGTCTTCATCCCAAAGCTGGAACCGGTTGCCGATCTCGATGGAAGTAATAATGAAGTCGGCATTCCTGAACGCGTCTTTTCGATCCAGTGTCGCATGTACCGTAAAGTGCAGACCATGCTGCTGAACAAAGGTTTTCGCGGTCTGCAAAACAAGATCAAGGGCTTGGCTATTTATATCAAGCAGGGTAATTTCGCTGCCTGCCAGTGCCTTGCTGCTGAAAATATCACCGAGCGCGCCGTATCCAAACTGAATGCTTCCAGCGCCGACAAGGACAATCTTCATTTTTTCCTCCATGGGTCTTATTTGATGGAACCTTCCACCATACCCTTGATGATGTACTTCTGTGCAAAAAGGTATAGAACAATAACTGGTAGCATTGCTATGAGGGTCGATGTCAGGATCAAGTCCCACTGTTTCAGATATGCCCCGGCAAAGGCTGTCACAGCTATCGGTATGGTCTGGACTACACCATTTGAACCAAGCAGAAGCAAGGGCAACAGGTAATCGTTCCAGATCCAGATGCCGTTGAGGATAAGAACGGTAACGATGATAGGTTGAAGCAGGGGAAAGACAATCGCAAAAAAGGTTCTTGACCGGGAACATCCATCGATGGTCGCAGATTCCTCGAGTTCATAAGGAATGTTTTTAATGAAGCCATGGAACACAAAAATCGATAACGGACTGCCAAAGCCCAGATACGCGAAAACGATACCTGGGATGGTTCCCAGCAAGCGGATGTGCATGAAATCACCACTAACCCTCATCCACCTGACCAGGGGATACATCAACACCTGGAAAGGTATGACCATGGCGGCAACAAAAGCCATGAACAGCACCATTGACCAGCGTGTCTTGTTGCGCACCAGAATCCAGGCGCACATCGATGAAAAAAGGATAATTACCAGCAATGAGAATGCGGTGATCAGGATACTGTCAAAGAATGCTCCCAGGTAATCCACCGTCGGATTATTGAAGATCAGTGAAACATTCACAGCCAGTTGGCTCCAGTCGGAAGGCAGGGCAATGGCGTTGAATATAATTTCCTTAGATGTCTTTGCGGAATTGAGGACAACCATCCCGAAGGGAATCATGAAGACCACAAACAGGATAATGGTAGCAAGATCCAGGATTGCCATCCCTGGACTGATGGGTAAGCGATTGAGTTTTCCCGCACGGCTTTTGCTTGTCACATCTCCACCTCTTTCTTCTTGTTGATGGAGACCTGCAGCAGGGATACCACCAGGAGCGCGATGAAGAGGACCACCGCCTTGGCCTGTGCTTCAGCCATCCGGTTGGCTGTTGCGGTACTGAAAATGTTCATGGCAAGCAACTGGCTTGCCTTGACCGGCACATCAAGGAATCTGGTGGCTGGTCCACCATTGGTGAGCGTCAGGTTCATATCGAATTGCTTGAATGAGGTTGTCAGTGTCAGGAACAGCGAAATGGTGAAGGCGTTGGCCATCATCGGGATCAGGATGTGGAATACCCGTGAAACATAGCTTGCGCCATCTACACTGGCAGCTTCCATCAGGGATGCTGGAATACTCTGGATTGAAGCTACATATATCAACATGATATACCCGGCATATTGCCAGGTATTTACCACAGCCATGGTCCAGATCACAGAATTCGGCAGGCTGAGGAAGGATGTCTGCAGCGCTGTTATCGCCAGGCTGTTGCCGATACCAACCAGTATATTGTTCAGCAGGAATTGCCATATATAACCTAGAACAATGCCACCGATGAGATACGGAACAAAAAAGCCTGCCCGATAGAAATTGCGCCGGCGAAGCTTGCTGGTTACTATCAAGGCCAGGGTAAAGCTGACGATGTTGACAAAGACGATGCTGAGGATGGTATAGGCGATGGTTATCAAAAATGAATAAAGAAAGTCTGGAGTGGAAAGCAGGTTTCTGAAATTGTTGAATCCTACAAAATTGGCAGCATTGTTTATGCCATTCCAGTCTGTCATGGAAAAATATAGACCGAAAAAAAACGGAATTATTATGATCATGACGAACGCGAAAATGCACGGCGCTACGAATAGTATGTTGACCATACGGTTTTGTTTCATGGCTTCCACTCCTAGGCTGGACATTTTCATCGCAGCGTTTCTTCAGTAAAGGGTTGGAGAGATCAAGGAATCCCTCCAACATGGCTCCTGCATAGGCCAAAGCCTCTGCAGGAGCCACCAGGAATTATGACCTACATTTTAGGAAGGTTTGCAACTGCCCGTTTCATGTCTGCAATGAACTGGTCCAGGTTGTCCGGGTTCTGGGCAAAGAGGTCAAAAATGGGACCGAATACGTTCTGGCCAGCACCGTCGGGGAGCATGCCGAAGAACACGCCATAGTTGCCGCCCTTGGCGTTGGCCGCCATCAGGGCTTGGCTGAGCTGGCCACTGGGTTTGAGCGTGACTGACTTGAAAGCAGGAATCATGCCGGCCTGGTTTACCATGTAATCATGGCCATCTGAAGTCGTGGCAATCGAGGTCAGGAAAGCCTTTGCGGCTGCCGCATTCGGGCTCTTGGTGTTGACGCAGTACCAGCTTGGTGCAAACAGGTAGAGTCCTTTTTGTTCCTTGGTCAGGAAGGCATGGGGAGCATAGCCGATCTTGAAGCTGACACCAAGCTGCTTCAGATTGGGATCAACCCAGTTGCCCTGATGAAGGAAGGCAGTCCTGCCCTGGGCAAATGAGCCTACCTGGTCATCATAGCTACCGTTCAACAGGATCTTCTTGTCAGCGTACTTGAACAGCAGCTGGACATACTTTGCGTACTCAAGGAAGCGTGCATCGTCGAGCTGGCCCTTGAGGGCCTTCTCTATGATGCTGGTATCGTTGAAGCCAAGCCCGCCGCCCCAATAGGCTGCCAGATTGTGCTGACCGGCTACCCACCACATACCGCCTGCGACGGATGCAGCCATGGCCACTGGTGCGTCTATGCCAAGTTCTGCTTTTTTTGAATCCAGAATCTTCAGGGCGCTTTCGTATGCGGCGCGGGTAGTCAACGTTGCCGGATCGATTCCTGCCTTCTGCAGGATTTCAGCGTTGTAGGCCATTCCATAACCTTCGATGGCTACCGGGAAACCGACTACCTTGCCATCGACCATAAACGCCAGATCGGTGTCCTTGACCCAGGCTTCACCGCTGAGGTCAGCAATGTAGTCTTTCCAGATATCGTAGCCGCCTCGGCCTTCTATCATGAAGATGTCGGGCATCTGACCGGCCTGTGCCTTGGCCTTCATGGCGCCACCGTAGTCACCACCGCCACCAAGGGTCTCCACCCTCACGGTTACCCCGGGAGTAGCTGCGGAGTATTTTGCGGCGTAGCCGTCGATGGCATCCTTGATCTCCACCTTGAGCTGGAACATGTTGACCGTTACATCTTTTGATTCTTCAGGCTTGCCTGCGCCGAAGACCGAGAGTGGCAAGGCGGCAAGAAGTACGCCTACTGCCAATACCTTCAATACTGTCTTTCTCATGTACCGTTCCTCCCTTGAACTTTATACGTGTTACGTTGCACCACTGTCGTGTTTTGGCAGGTGTTACGTAACATCTGTTTCCATTATAAACCTTCATGACCACCTGTCAATAAAAACATTCAAATGATGAAAATTTTGTATGGTTCAGTCTATGATTGAATCTTGTGCAAGAGATTGCTGTTTCCTGTCTTTTTCGATAAAAACCACTATAATTAATTTAAACAGACAAAACCGCAACAATCCATACTACCTGGATTTTCTCCGGGCTTGGTATTCCGGTCAATCTCTTGGCCGGGCAAGAAAGCGTGATTTATGGAAAAGAAAAATAAAACCCTTCTACTGGTCGAGGACGAGACTCTCATTGCCATGGCCCAGAA
>MIBM01000123.1:10517-10659 GCA_001830645.1 Spirochaetes bacterium RIFOXYC1_FULL_54_7 | reverse complement strand
TTCCGCAAGGGAGGACGGTTGCTAGGCCGCATGTTCCTGGTTCCAGACTGGGCCTATACCCCCAGGATCATCGATCCACTGATGGAAACCATTAAGATGTCCATTGTGGGCACCTTCTGGGGAGCCTTGCTGGGCCTGCCGG
>MIBM01000123.1:2447-10421 GCA_001830645.1 Spirochaetes bacterium RIFOXYC1_FULL_54_7 | reverse complement strand
TGATGGCTTCCCTCTTAGTGGCCGTGTTTGGCATAGGTGCCTTCAGTGGTGTGGTGGCCCTGGTCATCTTCACCTTCGGGCTCATATCCAAGTTGACCTTCGAGTCGATAGAAGCCATAGACTACGGCCAGGTGGAAGCCCTGCTGGCGGTGGGGGCCAACAAGCCCACCATCCTGCGCTTTGCCATCATGCCCCAGATCATGCCGCAGTTCTTCTCCTACACCCTCTATGGTTTCGAGATAAACGTACGCGCCGCTGCGGTGCTTGGCTATGTGGGAGCAGGCGGCATAGGGCAGATCTTCGAGCAGAACCTGGCCTGGCGCAATTTTGACCGGGTAGGGGTGATCATAATCATTTCATTCTTCGTGGTGCTGGTCATAGACTTGGTCAGCAGCGCCGTACGCAAGAGGCTTGTATGAAAGCTGAACGCATCATCGTAAAGAAAGACCTGGATCCGCTGAAGGTTCTGTACCGCATTCTAAACTACGGCGGACTGGTGTTCCTGGTGGTCTGGGGTTCCCTGGGCATAGAGTACAAGGGCATCATGCAGACCGCCAGTGGCACCATGGAGGCCTTGGTGCGAGGTTTCCTGCACCCTGATGTGGGCTACCTCCTCAATACGACCAGGGATGGCCTGCCCTATGCGATTCTGGAGACCCTGGCCATATCCATTGCCGGAACCTTCGCTTCGGCCATCCTGTCCATACCCATAGCCCTGATAGCCAGCCAGAATATCGTTGGTGACAAAATGTCCAAGCTCGGCAAGGTGATAGTTACCGCGGTACGCACCTTCCCCGAGCTCATTCTTGCGCTGATCTTCATCAGTGTCGTAGGGCCCGGTGCCCCGGCTGGTATCCTGGCCATCGGCATACATTCCATAGGCATGCTGGCCAAGCTCTTCTCCGAGGCCATAGAGAGCATGGACATGGGCGTCAAGGAAGGACTGGACTCCTGCGGTGCCACGCCCATGGAGTCACTGTTCCGGGCCATGTTGCCAGAGGTCAGCCCGGAGTTCATCTCCTACACCCTGTACCGCTTCGAAATAAACATGAGGGCTGCCGCCACGCTCGGTCTTGTAGGTGCCGGTGGCATAGGCGCTCCTTTGATCTTCGCGATACGGTCCAGGGTCTGGTCGCGGGTCGGCATCATACTGATAGTCCTGGTTGTCGTAGTTACCTTGATTGACCTCATCTCCGGCCGCCTCCGCAAACGGCTGGTCTGACGCATGAACATTCTCCTGGTTAACGACGACGGCATCGAAGCCCGTGGCCTGGCCATACTGGCAGACGTGATGAAGGCCCATGGCAAGCTGTATGTCGTGGCTCCCCACAGCCAGCAGAGCGCCATAGGCCACGGCATAACCATCCATGACCCCATCAGGCTGCACCGCCGGGATGAGGTATTCCAGGATGCGGCCATAGATGCCTGGAGCCTGGAAGCCAAACCGGCAGACTGCGTGAAATTCGCCCTGTACGGGTTGAACCTGACCATCGATCTTGTGGTCTCAGGCATAAACGACGGGCCAAACATGGGTACAGACATCATCTATTCCGGAACCCTGGCAGGCGCTTCCGAAGGCATCATCTGCGGCAAGCCGTCAATCGCGGTATCCTGTGACTTCGGGGGCTTCGAGTTGCCGCGGAAGGAAATGGCAGCTCTGATGGATACCATTCTGGGCTCGGATGTACTGTCACCCGACAACGTCATCAACATCAACTTTCCCCAGCGCAGGTACGAAAAGAGCCTTGGCGTGCAGATCTGCGATATGGGCAAGCGGCCCTTCATCCATGATTTTGTGCAGATAGACGATGTCTACTGGGCCAAGGGAACCTGGGACAAGTACGATAACCCCCCGGGCAGCGATGTCTGGGCTTATGAGAATGGTTATATCGCGATTACACCGATCCAGATAAACCGGACCAATTACGATTACATGGATAGGCTGAGGGATTGTTTCATGGTTGCCGAGGGGGAGAAAAATAGGCTTTGATTGGTAAGTTGAAAATAGGTAGTATCTATTCGCCCCAGGGAGAACTACCCAAATCGGTATGGGAAACAGTGTCGGCTTTTGCCAATACCAACGGAGGGTGGCTGGTCCTAGGGGTGAGCCAGACTGGTTCCAATTATGAAATAACCGGTGTCGGCAATACCGAAAAACTGGAACAAGACTTTCTAGGCACCTTGCGGGGAGCCAAGTTCAATGTCTTTGTACCAACCAGACAGGAATACTTTGACTTTGACCGCAGGAAAGTACTGGCCTTTTATATTCCACCCCATGCGCAGAAGCCCGTCTACTTCAATACCCGGAGCAATACCTATATACGCCGGGGCAGTGCGGATCAAAAAGCCACCGCCGCAGAAATAGATGACATGCTCCGGGACCGAGCCTTTGGTACCCGCAGCTCTACTGTAGCTCCGGGGAGTTCCCGTGGTGCTATATATGCCCCTTCACTGGAACGCTACCGGGACTACATGGCCCGCTTCAATCCTGATGCAGGGTACAACCGCTTCAGCGAAGTCGAGTTTTTACAGAAATTGCGAATATTGGACGGTGAAGGGTGCACCTATGCCGGACTCCTGATGCTGGGCAAACGGGAGGCCATTGAGAAATATTTTCCTGATTTCCGCATAGACCTACTGGAGATTCCCGGTACCTCGTATACAGATTCCCAGCAGCGCTATACCTATCGCCTTGAGGAGCAGGAAAACCTATGGGAATATTACTTCGGGTGTTTCCCCCGGCTTAAACAAAAGATAGAGGCCCATGACGAGGCCCATGACGAGGCCCATGACGAGGCCCATGATCTGACACCCACTGAAATCGCCATCCTTGAGGCCTGCCGAGGGGGGGCACAAAGTGCCAACGAGCTTCTGACTGCCTTGGGGTACACAATGCGGACAGGTAATTTCAAAAAGGCTCTGGCGCGGCTATGCGAAGATCTAGGTTTGATGGAACCAACTCTGCCTGATTCACTACGCAGCAAGCGCCAGAAATACCGGTTAAGCACAAAAGGCCGCACTCTAGTAAGAAGGAAACTGACTGAGGGCACATGAAGGTTAAACAAGGTGGTTGTAAATATTAATTTCATTTTTCATCGTGAACCTTTTTTTAGTCTGGCATAGGCAGGAGCTACCATTATGGACAGCATTTTACATCATCTGGACATAGTCTTCACCGAGCCCGTACGTGACCCTCTCTGGGGCACCATCATGCTGCCCGGGGAGTTCAAGGGCATACTATCCAGCCCGGACTTTGTGAAGCTGTCCAGGATCATGCAGCTTGGACCTACCCATCTGGTCTACCCCGGGGCTACCCACACCCGGCGCGCCCACTCCATAGGCGTGTATTCCATGGCCCTCAAGGTGCTCAAGGCCATAGCTCCCGGCGCGGCTTCCGGGCTGATTACTCCGGAGGGTGCCAGAGCCTTCCTGATCGCGGCCCTCTGCCATGACATTGGCCACTTTCCCTACGCCCATTCCCTGAAGGAACTTCCTCTGGACGAGCACGAGGTCCTGACAGCCAGGGTGCTCACGGGGAACATGGCAGAGGCAATAAGCCAGGCAGGAGCCGATCCAGCCCAGGTGGCTGCCATTGTGGACATGCACCTTGAGCCGCTGGGGGCAGGCACCGGCCTGTACCGCAAGCTGCTGTCAGGGGTGCTGGACCCTGACAAGCTGGATTACCTTAACCGCGACGCCTGGGCCTGCGGCGTTCCGTATGGCGTCCAGGACACGGAGTTCATACTGCGTCACATCATGCTGGACAAGGACGGCAATCCCGGGGTGGACGAACGCGGCGTCATGGGAGTGGAGGGCGTGCTCTTCTCCAAGTACCAGATGTACAAGGCCGTGTACTGGCACAAGATGGTCCGCTCAGCCACTGCAATGGTCAAGAAGGCAGTCATAGCAGCCCTGCATGCGGGCAGCCTGGATTCGTCGGCCTTGTATGGTCTGGATGATGCCGGCTTCTACGCCCTCATGTCCCGACCTGACCGTGACCCCGACGGGCTCATACAGGCGGTATTTGACGGGAACCTGATGGCTTGCTGCTATGAGGCTCCTTTTGACGAGGCCTCCAGCCAGCAGCGCAAGGCTGCCCACCTGGTTACCCGTCCGGCTTTCGAGCGCGAGCTGGCCGAAGCCCTTTCCAGAAAGTCTGGCAGGCCGGTCCAGGTGGTCATGGATCTGCCTGAACCCCTGTCTTTCGAGACAGGCATGACTGTGGTTGGCACCGGCAGACCTTTCGGGGATTCCGCTACTGTGTTCCGCCCGGCGGTGGTCAAGGGTTTCTCGGGTTCCCTGCGGGTCATGCGGGTCTTCTGCGATGTTGAGCCTGCTCTGGCCGGGTCTCTGGTATCAGAGGCTCTAAGCCCTTCGAAGCGATAGCTCGAATGGCACTCGAAGTGATTTTTATTTGACCCAGAGTCATCCGTACTGTAGGATGTGTCTCTGTGGAGCGATAGGTTCCACAATTCATAATGATTGGGCAGGTGCCCGGAAAGGAGGGAATATGACAGATGACCGCATCAGACTGACGGCCTTGTGCTCAGCGGCTGGGTGAGCGGCCAAAATGGGCCCTGAGGCCCTGGCGCAGGTTCTGCGTCCTTTGGCTATGCTCGTACCAGCTGATCGTGCCCCCTCCCTTCTTGCGGGACTGGCCGAGGGTGACGATGCCGCGGTGTACCGGCTCAACGACGGGCAAGTCCTGGTCTTTACCGTCGATTTTTTTACTCCCGTGGTGGATGACCCCTACGACTTCGGCGCGATAGCTGCGGCCAATGCCCTGTCAGACGTGTATGCCACTGGTGGGCAACCCGTGCTGGCCCTGAATCTGGCTGCCTTCCCACCGGATCTGCCTATGGAGGTGATCCAGGAGATAATCCGCGGCGGAGCCGAGAAGGCGGCAGAGGCAGGCTGTGCGGTGGGCGGCGGACACACGGTTACGGACATCGAGCCCAAGTTCGGCATGGCTGTGGTCGGCCTCGCCCGGCCTGATCAGGTCCTGCTCAAATCCGGTGCCTTGCACGGGGATGTGCTGGTGCTGACCAAGCCCCTTGGCACCGGTGCCATCACCACGGCAGCCAAGGAGGGGGTCTGTCCCCCGGAGGTTCTTGCGGGAGCGGTGGCTTCGATGAAGCGGCTGAACCGGGATGCCCTGGAAGTTGTCCGATCCCATGGGGCAAGAGCCTGTACGGACGTTACCGGTTTTTCTTTTGCCGGCCATGCTCTGGAGTTGGCTGACAAGGGTAGCGTTGGGCTGCGGATCTACGCTGATAGCCTGCCGTACCTGCCTGGGGCGGCAGATCTGGCTGGAGCTGGTCAACTGCCTGGCGGCGCGAAGCGCAACCGGTCTTTTTACGGGCCAAAGATTGGCTTTGACCCCAATCTGGATGAAGCCTTCAGGGCGTTGTACTTTGTGCCCGAGACTTCAGGCGGCCTTCTGGCTGCCATCCCACCTGAACAGGCCCGGGCCTGTCTGGCTGCCCTGCTGGATGCCGGCATGGATGCCGCCATCGTGGGCGATGTTGTAGGAAAAAGTGACGGGCCGGCCATGTATGTGGCCAGCGGGACCCGTCCGGTGGGCTCCTAGCCTTTGCCTCCCTCGGGACGGCGCGGGCAGGAGCTCGCCGTTTTACCTGACCGAGGAGAGATGGATGAAGAAACTACTGAGCTTTCTTGGTACCCGTCCGGGTATCATACTTGTGGGAGCCATCATCGGCGTACTGGCCGCCCTGCTGGTCCAGTTCGGCAATCCCGTAAACATGGGTATTTGTGTGGCCTGTTTTGTAAGGGACATAGCCGGAGGTCTTGGCCTGCACAGGGCCGCGGTGGTGCAGTACCTGCGACCTGAAATTCCCGCTTTTATCCTTGGCAGCTTCCTGGCCGCTCTTGTTGCCAGGGAATGGAAGCCGCGCACAGGTTCTGCTCCACTGGTCCGCTTTGTCCTGGGCGCCCTGTCCATGATAGGTGCCCTGGTTTTCCTCGGCTGCCCCTGGCGGGCCTGGCTCAGGCTGGCTGGGGGAGACTGGAACGCCATTTTCGGGCTCCTGGGACTCTTCACTGGCATCTTTGCAGGCATTGTGTTCCTCAAACGCGGCTACAGCCTCGGGCGTAATTATCCTGCCCCCCGGGCTCTGGGCCTGGTCGTGCCCTTGCTGTCCATCGGCCTCCTGGCCTTGGTGATCATCGGGCCGCTGTTTGGCAGGAACGCTGAAGGGCTTGCGGTAGGGCCCATCTTCCGCAGCGCCACCGGCCCTGGCTCCATGGCTGCCCCTATCGTAATTTCAGTGATAGCAGGTCTCATCGTCGGTTTTCTTGCCCAGCGGAGCCGCTTCTGTACCATAGGGGCGGTCCGTGACGTGGTGCTGTTCCGGGACCCCCATCTGCTGATGGGACTCTTGTCCCTGGCTCTATTTGCCTTCCTGACCAACCTGGTTCTCGGCCGCTTCAACCCCGGTTTCACAGGCCAGCCGGTGGCCCACACCGACGGTTTGTGGAACTTCGGCGGAATGGTACTGGCCGGATTGGCCTTTACCCTGGCCGGTGGCTGTCCGGGTCGGCAGCTTTTCCTGTCCGGCGAGGGTGACGGTGATGCCGGCGTCTTTGTCATGGGCATGCTGGTTGGTGCCGGATTCTCGCACAATTTCAATCTGGCCAGCACGGCAGCGGGCCCTTCACCCTATGGGCCGATGGCGGTGCTGATCGGTCTGGGTCTCGTGGTTCTCATAGGCCTGGGATTCCGCGAGCGGGCAGCCTGAATCTGGACACCCTGAATATGGAGGAATTATCATGAGTGACAAAGAAGAAATAACCACAGTAGACGCAAGGGGTTATGCCTGTCCGGAGCCGGTTATGCTGGCCAGGTCGGCCTTGCTGCGTAACAAAGGAAAGCCGGTCCGCGTATTGGTCGATACCATGACTGCCAGGGACAATGTGTCCCGCCTGGCTGTCAGGGAAGGTCTTGACTCATCATCAACCGAGCACGACGGAGGCTTTGCCGTAACCTTCAGGCCAAAGGGGGCATAAATGGAACTCGGCGGCGATCGTGTGGTCTATCTAGACAATGCGGCTACCAGTTGGCCAAAACCGCCGGTCGTCGCCAGGGCCATGGCCGGTTTCCTGGACGAAGCAGGGGGAAATCCCGGCCGTTCGGGACACCGGCTGTCCATTGCCGCCGGGCGTATCCTGGCTGAGACCCGGGATGCCGTGGCAAATTGTCTGGGCATGGCAGATCCCCTTCGGGTTGCCTTCGCCCACAATGCCACGGCTGCCATCAATACGGCCATGTACGGTTTCCTGAAGCCAGGTGACAGGGTTGTGGCGGACGGCAATGCCCACAATGCCATGGCCAGGCCCTTGGCGGACCTTGCATCCCGTGGGGTGGAAGTCGAGTGGGCTCCTTGTGCTCCTGATGGCACCGTACTGCTGGATGAGCTTGAGCGTCTTGCAGGGCAAAGGTCGACGAAGATGATCGCGGTGACCCATGGGTCCAACGTCTCCGGCGCCCTGCTGCCCCTGCCCGACGCAGCCGCCATAGCCGGGCGCGCCGGTGCGGTGCTCCTGGTTGATGCCGCCCAGACCGCGGGTGCCTTTCCCATCGACCTGGACCGGCTGGGCAGGGCCGTACTGGCCTTCACCGGCCACAAGGCCATGCTCGGCCCCGGCGGTACCGGAGGCCTGGCCTTCGGCGCCGGGCTTGATATAGAGGCTTTCCAGCCCTTTTTGCGGGGTGGCACAGGCAGCAAGTCGGAGTCAGAGGACCACCCCCTGTTCATGCCAGACCGATTCGAGGCTGGTACCCACAACGGGCCTGGTCTGGCGGGGTTGCTGGCTGGTTTGCGCTGGCTGGAAGAGCAGGGCAGGGCTGCCATCCGCACGCACGAAGCCAGCCTTACCCGGCTGATCATTGAAGGGCTTCAAGAGATGCCTGGCATCACGGTACACGGCCCTGAGGCAGGGCTGTCCCGCTGCCCG
>MIBM01000123.1:0-2434 GCA_001830645.1 Spirochaetes bacterium RIFOXYC1_FULL_54_7 | reverse complement strand
CCGCTGATGCTCTGAGTCCTTCGGCCATAGCCATGGCCCTTGATGATGGATACGGCGTACTGTGCCGGGTTGGCCTTCACTGTGCTCCCAGGGCCCACCGCAGCCTGGGAACCTTTCCTGAAGGAACGGTGCGCTGGGCTCCCGGTCCTTTAACCACTACCGACGATGTTGCCTATGCCATTGATGCCCTGAAGGTTGTTGTGGCTGGCCGGGCTCTGGCCTCATGAGTGCCTATGGCCATGTGTTGTTCTACACCAGCGCCGCAGCCTTCCGTGCCGAAGGCCTGGTAAAACGCCTGCCTCTGCCCCTGCCTGGGGCCAGGCTGGTGCCCACCCCGCGGGAACTGTCCAGCGACTGCGGTGTGGCCCTCCGCTTCGCCCTTGATGACCGCAGCAGTATCCAGTCTTTGCTGGATGATGCGAAGGTGCCCTATGACAGGATAGAAGGGTGATCAAGTGGAAGGGTTGATCAGGATAGAGGGGGATCAAGTTAGAGGGGGCCATCGATATCCGGCAGTAACGCCTAGACCCAGTGCCAGCGCCTAGACCCGGGTCCGTACCCTGAGGCTTCCGATGGATACTATGGCCAGGCCCGAGAAGACGATCAGTATTCCGGCCAGTGCGGATACCGACAGCAGTTCGCCCAGGAAGAAAACACCAAGCAGGCTGGCGGTAACTGGCTCGGCCATTGACAGGGTTACCGCCGTCGGGGCGCGTACTCCCTGGAGGCCCCGGGTGAACAGGATGTAGGCCAGGGCGGTCGCCACTATGCCAAGGTGCAGAGAGACGGCCAGACCCCGGGGGGTGAACAACCAGGCCTTGGAGAACAGGAACCAGCTGGGCGAAAGCATCAATGTTGCAATGATGAAGGCCGGCAGTATCACCGCTCCCGAGGCATGATTTACCAGGAGTTGCTTGCTGGCACCCACATACAGGGCAAACGAGAAGCCGGCCCCAACCGCCAGCAGTATTCCAACTGGGGAAACCGTTACATCGCCCTTGCCAAAGACCAGGACCGCACAGCCCGCTATGGCCAGTGCTGTGGCCACCACCCAGACCAGGCCGGGCTTGCCCCTGCCAAGGTACCAGTCAAGTATCCCCGAGCAGATGGGGGCGCTGCCGAGGGTAACCACGGTGCCCACCGCCACCCCGGTCAGGGACACGGCCGAGAAGAAGAGTGGCTGGTAGCCTGCAAGACCCAGGCTGGAAAACAGCAGCCATGGGTTCAGGAAGGCAGGGGAGCCTTCGAGCAGTCCAGACAACGGGCGCTTGCTCCAGCTGTTCCGGACCATGGCGATGATCAGCAGTGCCAGGGCGGAGACCGTGATGCGGACCGCCCCCACCAGAACCGGGTGGGCTCCTTCAGGAGCCAGCGCCTGGGCTGTCCCCGTGGTACCCCAGAAAAAGGCACCTGCCAGGACCATCAGGGGTGCTACTCGTGAGTTTCGTATGGACGGACCACGCTGGTATCCGGCTTTGTTTGATAGCTTGTTCATTGGTGGCCGGAGTGTAGCCTGAAAGCTTTGGCCTTCTCAAGCTTGTATATCGTCCATATTGAAACACGCCTGGGTGCCTTGGAGCTCGATGATGCACCTCCTGCATACAGCCGGAACATGGTAGAATCTGTACCCAGAGGTGACGCATGAATGATGCCTATGATCTGAAGTCGGTTCGTATGCCTTATCTGAAAGGGGCCTTGCTGAAACTGGTTGTATCTCTGGTGGAAGGCCCCCTGGGCGGTCTGCTGGCTCCGGGCTTGCTTGAAAATGCCGGGATCATCGCCCTCAGGAAGCTGCATTTCGACGAGGCTCCCAGCTTCAGGCCCATCCATTACACCAGAGTGGTCCAGACCAAGGCCGCGGCAGTGTCCAAGGCACAATGGCCTGCGGAGAAAACTGTCCAAAGCCCTGTGCCCGGCAAGCCTGGATCAGGATCAGCCTTCAAGTTCCCCGGCATCCATGATTATGCCAAAGCCTACCGGGATGGGAGCACCACTCCTGATGAGGTGGCCAGCCGCTTCCTGGCTGCCCTTGAGCAGTCCGATTCGGGATCCAGGCCCCTCAAGGCCTTCATAGCGGTGGACAAAGGCGAGGTGCTCAGGCAGGCCCGTGAATCGACCCTCCGCTTCCAGGCAGGAAAGCCTCTTGGGTTTTTTGACGGCGTGCCTGTAGCGGTGAAGGACGAACTTGACATGCTGCCATACCACACCACAGTGGGCACGGCCTTTCTGGGCAAGGAAGCCTCAACTACCGATGCGACGGTGGTGGTAAGGCTGCGAGCCGCTGGTGCTCTGCTGGTAGGCAAGACCAACATGCACGAGATTGGCATCAATGTGACGGGACTGAACCCCCATCATGGCACCACCCGCAACCCTTACAATCCCGACCATTTTACCGGTGGCAGTTCCAGCGGCAAAATGGTCGGGATTGTAAGGG
>MIBM01000122.1 GCA_001830645.1 Spirochaetes bacterium RIFOXYC1_FULL_54_7 | reverse complement strand
GGTCCGAGGTTCCACTCCGTCTTGTGTGACCCACCGTATTTTTTGTCAGCGGGTTCCGACGCCAAAGGGTTTATGGGCCTTGACTGGGATGGTGTGGCGGTTGAGGAGAACGAGGTTTGCCCCAGAGACCTTCCGATTCAGTGGCTCGGGTCTGTCCTGAATGCAAGCATGGATACTTTGCGAGTCAAACGAGACTCAAATGGGGACGAGAAACATACTGCTCCAGAGAATGCAGCTACCGGGGCCGAGCCAGAGGACTACGCACGGGACACGAGGTCGTCTGCGGAGTATGTGAACGACCCATTAGAAGAACTCCGTCCCAACTCAAGAAGGCAAAATACGGGACGGTATTCTGTTCACGGATTTGTCACTACAAGGGCCGAGGTCTCGGCCTCACTCTCCGAAGGGTTACGCGACCATATAGACGAAGGACGACCAAAGAGTCTTCGGAGAGAGGGAAACGTTCGTATCGGAATCCTCCGAAGAAATGCATCACCTGCGGAAAACCATTCAAATACAAAACAAAAACCAAGCGCTGTTCTCGACAATGCTATCTCGCGGACAAGTCCATCATGTCCCGCGGAGCCGGAAATCCCTCATATATCGATGGCAGAAGCTCCAAGAAACGTTGCTGGAGAGGATGGTCGTGGGCCGCGACACGCAGAAGGGTCCTCGACCGGGACGGTCGCCGGTGTGTCGATTGCGGCACCACGGAAGGAAAACTTCACGTCCATCACATCAGACCATGGCGAGAAAGCCGAAACAATACTGACGAAAATCTCATCACAGTATGCACATCCTGTCACGCAAAGCGTGAAGTATCGCACGTTCAACGGCTTCGCAAGCAGACCAGAGAATCTTCTGGGGCTCATTCTCGGAATAGAGACAGAACCGAGATACAGCGCATCCCCATATCAGATATGGGTTCGTGAATGGGCGCGGCTGCTCATCGAGAAGGCCGTGCATCCGGGCGCGGTCGGGATGTTCTTCGGTGGGACACGGACAAGCCACCGGCTCGCGTGCGGGCTGGAGGACGCGGGGTGGCTCGTGAAGGATACGCTCATGTATATCTATGGGTGCGTCTCAGAGGACACGGAGATACTGACACGAACGGGGTGGAAAACAATTGACGACATCGGGGATGGGCAGCGGGCGCTCGCTTTCGACGCGGCGACCGGTGTATATCAATGGAGTCCGATACGTGAAGTCCTCGTCTACGACTACGAGGATACCGCTTACCGAATTGTCTCGGATACTACAGATCAGCTCGTCTCCAGAAACCATCGTGTCCTCGTTGAACGAGATGGAGCGTTCTCTTTTTCTCTCGCAGAACGTCTTGCACCCGAATGCAGAATATGTGTACCCATTCTGGAAGACTTGCCAGCATTGCTCAGAGCCGTTTCTCTGCCACAATCATTTCCAAGTAGTCAGAAACAAGGCGTGCTCAAAAGAATGCGCCAGAAAGATGCAGAGTCTCAAAATGGTCGGCCGACCGAGCCCGCGAGCATCGCCCCTGCTCACCTGCCCCGTCTGCGGCAAGAGGTTTCGGCGCTCGCCGACGAAACGGAGAGGCGGGCGTGCGCCAGCCTGCTCACGACAATGTCGTGGCAAGCGGGATGCCGACTTGATGGTGGAGATTGCGAAACTGGGTCGCGCGGGATGGACTGTCATGTCCAGAGCGTCGTGCAGAGCCAAAATGACTGGTGCCGGGAATCCCGCTTGGAAGGGGGGCGTAACATACAGGAATCGGCACGGCAACTACGTGTCGGTGAGATATGTGCGATGCCCGGCGGAGTTTTCTATGATGGCGAGGAGAGACGGCTATGTGATGGAGCATCGATTGGTGGTTGCGCTTCTGCTCAAGAGACCTCTTACTCGGTCAGAATCGGTCCATCACGTCAATCACAATCCACTGGACAACCGCCCGGAGAACCTGATGCTCTTTCCGACAAACAGGGCGCACAAGCTCTACGAACATCACGGTTCACCAGAACCACTCTGGCAAGGATCGTCCCTGTCCGATACAAAGGAGTCGTTTGGTGTATCAGAGTCGACACGGGGGCGTTCGTCGCCAGACGGAAAGGAAAAGTCTTCGTAACGGGAAACTCCGGCTTTCCGAAATCGCTCTCACTCTCAAAGTCCATCGACAAGGCCGCGGGGGCTGAGCGTGAAGTAATCGGAACGAAAGT
>MIBM01000121.1:8756-10929 GCA_001830645.1 Spirochaetes bacterium RIFOXYC1_FULL_54_7 | reverse complement strand
AGCGGCAGAGCCTGCCGTTGCCACCGTAGTTGCCACAGCATTCTGGCCGGTAAGCGGAAGAATGGATTCAGAGGCAGGATTCAGAGCAGAAACCGGAGCCATCACAGTAGAGCCCAGGCTTTCCAGATTGAACGGCTCGGCTGCATACACCTGCTCGAACACCGCCAGGAAAGGCGCTGGATCAAAATCCTCATTGGTGCTGGTCCGGATGGACTGTGCATTCCTGCGCATCCCGTCCGTACTGAGGAAGACCAGCCGCACAAGATCCCTTGCTATTTCGTAACGCCCTTCCTTGACGCCCTTGAAGACATTCTCCAGACCATGGGCCACGGATTCCATGACGCCGAACTTGAGCATCCGGCTGGAACCCTTTATGGTGTGCAGGGAACGCAACAGGGAAGAAAGGGCTTCTTCCCGCTGTGGATCCTGTTTCAATGTGAGTATGTCCGCATCTATGGATGCAAGCTGTTCATCCAGCTCGTCCAGGTAATTGGAAATGAAGGCGTTTCTATCAAGAGCCATGACCTGCTCCTCCGGACTGCAGTTTTCGTATCCATCCCCGACACAGGTCCAAGAAATACTTGGCATTGAAGCCTTCGAGCAGGAACTGGTACTGGAATTCCTGCCCTGCGATATACATCTCGATATCCGTGATGCAGCTCGCCAGTTCCTTCAAGGCAGTCTGAGGCTCATTGCTCCGCAGCAGCATGGCCAGGTTGAGCCTGGCCGGCCAGAAAAGCCCATCCAGCTCCAGAGCCTCCAGGTAGGCCTCCTCGGCAAGTACCTTACCGGCAAGTTCCTTGCCTGCAGCAGAAGCCGCCAAACCGCGGAAATACGCCGAAATCGAAGTTACACCCCATCTGGTTTCTCCCTGCCTGATGAAGGCCTCGAATCCATCCAGGTTTCCGGAGTTCATGTGGTACATGGCCTCCAGGTAGTGTATGGCGGCATCGAAGGCCGGTTCCCTTTGGGGGTTCCCTTCGGGGTTCCCTTCGGGACCTCCTTCGGGTACCCCTTCGGCTTCGAACAAGGGGTTGTTCAGTCGCAGGGTTGCAAAACGGGCTACCTTTTCCCGCAGTTCTGCCCCCGCCTTGATATAGGTCCCCGATATAGCTCGTGGCATCTCTGTAGCCGCTTCTGGTGTAACCGCTGTCGTTTCTGGCAGGCTTGCTGGAGGGTGCCCTGTGGATGTCAGGCATGGCGTCGCCGACAGATCATGCTTCCTGAAGCTGTCCCCGGTAACCACCATACCTTTTCGTTTTTCCTCGTACCCTTTTTTCTGGAAATAGTAGCAACCATCGTTGTCCCTCAGGGCCAGGTCCGGGTGGGCCAGATGCGGAATCTCGCTGGACGAGACGAAAAGACAACCACCCTCAGCCAGCTTGTCGCTGACCGTACCAAGTATACGGTGTCTGGTTTCAAGAGGCATGTACATCAGTACATTGCGCATGAAGACCAGATCCAGGCCTTCGGGGATGAACGGATAGCTGGCATCCGAAAGATTGACCACCCTCGTCGCTATGGAATCCAGCAAGACCGGGCGTATCTGAAGATGCTTGTCTGTCCGCTCGATGAAGGGTTCCAAAAGCTCATGGAACCCGCGGCCATCCTCCCGAAGCGATCCCTGGCCATAGATTCCGTTTCTGAATCTGCCCAGCATCCGGGGACTGATATCCGAGGCGTACACCCTGGCTCCGCTGGCTCCAAGCAGGGACCAGGCCAAGGCAGCCAGGGACAGGGCTTCCTCTCCGCTTGAACAGGCAGCGCTCCATATCCTGAGAGGCCTGGAGCGGGCAGCCAGGGAAACGAGAAGCCCGGAACGGAGGAGTGAAAAATGTCGTTGTTCCCTGAAAAAATAAGTCTCATTGATGGTGACCGCATCCATGAAACCTTCGACACCAGCTCCCTCCACATGCCGGGTAAAGGCACCGAAATCCAGTTCCTCCCCGAGATCCGACAGATAGTCTCCCAAGGCCTTGTACTTGGTTTCCGGAAGGCGTATGCCGGTCCTCTCCAGTATGTACCTGAGGACGCGTTCAAATTGCTGCCCGGGAGTGCCGGCCATGGTCATAGGCTTCCATTCCCCCGGGAGCGGGCCAGAACTGCGAGCCGGTTGGCAAGGGATGCAAGGGAGAGTATTTCCGAGGCTCCACCCAGTTCTATGGCGGCCTTG
>MIBM01000121.1:710-8696 GCA_001830645.1 Spirochaetes bacterium RIFOXYC1_FULL_54_7 | reverse complement strand
ACGATCTCCTTGCAGCCATCGGCGCCATCCCGACCCATGCCGGTCAGAAGCACGCCCAGTACTCCGGGGCCAAAGGCTGCAGCGGCACTGCGGAACAACACGTCCACGGAAGGCTTCTGGTTCTGCACCTTGGGCCCGTCATCAAGGCTCAGCCTGTTGCCGGTCACCACCAGATGGCGGTTCACAGGAGCCACAATCACCGTGCCAGCCTGGAACTGCCAGGAGGCTGCTCCAGCAAGGCGCACCTCCAGGGGACAGGCCTCGTCCAGCCAACGGGCATATCCTTCATCAAAACCATCCTCCAGGTGCTGTACCAAGGCTATGCCCAGCGGAAAATCAGCAGGCAAGGCAGCAAGCAACTGCCTGACCGCCACAGGGCCACCGGTAGAGGCTCCTATCACCACCGCCTTCGGGCTGGCAGTCAGCGCGTTGACTGGCTTGTTCAAAGCGGCTCTGGGTCCCCTGGCCCTGGAGGCCGCAGCCACCACAGCTTGTATCTTTTCGAAAAAAGAGGACTTGAAAGCCTTGTCGTTCAGCTTGTCTATATCCGGCTTACGCAGAACGTCGCTGGCTCCGGCGGACAAGGCCTTGAATCCAAGAGGCGAATCTGCGGAGGCGGAGAATACAAAAACTGGAACCGGCCGCTCTGCCATCATCCTGGCTGTTGCAGCCACCCCGTCCAGCATGGGCATGTCAAGATCCATGATCACCAAGTCCGGAGCCAGTGCAAGGTTCTTCTCGCACCCGGCCTGACCGTTGTTGGCTTCACCAATTATCTGGAAGTCAGGATTTTCAGAGAGCAGTTCCCGCAGCACCTGTCTCATAAGGGCCGAATCATCAACCAACAGAATCCGGATCACGACTGCACCTCCAATGCCGGGCTGGTCAGACTGGGCAAGGCTAAAACCGCAGGATCAAGGATATATTCCATGCCTTCGCCAACAAAGCGGCAACCCATGATACCCCTGGCTGAAAGGAAAGTGCGGAGTCCCGCAGGCAGAAGCCTCAATTCACTCCAGGCTATCCCTTGTATCGCACCGTCACTGCCTATCCTGAAAGCAAGGGCATTACCTGCGCAGTCACCATATCTGCTGTCCAGCATTCCAGTAACAACATCCCGGTACTTTTCACCAAAGATTCCAAGGCCGGCAATGATGGCTACCCTGATGGAGCCAGGCTCGGCCAGGTGGAACAGCTCCATCAGTAATTCATCCAGGTTGAACATCACCACCTTGCGGTTTTCAAAGTTGAGTAATTCGTGGATGTACGGCATGGAGCGGGGTCCGCTGGTCAGGCTCAGGTCGGTGGACTGGTGCCTGTAGATGGCTGCATGGAAATGGCGTCTTTCCATGATGAAACCCAGTTCACTGATATGGAAGCTGACAAAATTCTCGGTGGATCCAGCTGGTACAGGGTCCTTGGGATCAAGGTTGGCCAAGATCCCCCGCCATTCTCGTGCGTATGCCGTCCACAGAAACAATGAACACATCATCGGTGCCAAGCCTCACCGAGCCTTCAAAGAAACGCTCATCCTCCAGTTTCTCGGTGATTGGAAAAACATCCGACTCCGGAACCTTTACGATCTCATGGATATCGGAAACCAGGAAGGCCAACTGGTCATCGGGCAGGTTCAGCACCAGGAAGGATCGTTCCTTCGTGGCCTCCTGCTCGAAGAGTACACCCAGATCAACCACGGTATACGGCTCTCCATGACGGTTGATGAAGCCCCTGATATACGGTGGTACGAAGGGCACGAAGTGTATTGGTACATCTATGACGATCTCGCGTATCACCGTTGCCGGAATGGCGCAGCGTTTGTCCAGTATCCCGGCAATGATGAATTTCCTGTAGCGAAGTTCGGCTTCCTGATCTGCCGATTGGCTGGTTTCCACAGCCTCGGCAATCCTGCTGATCAAGTCGGAGTCAGCCATCTGTACCTACCTTGTATGTCTCGACGACAGAACGCATGCCGTCGGCCAATTGCTTCAGGGAGGTAGCAGACTTGACCGTAGACTTCGTGGTCGTCACGAAATTGTCGATTCCTTCGGATATCTGTTTCAGGGTCAGCAGGATCTGCTCGAAGGCTGTCACCTGCTGGCTGATGGACTGTGCTATCTTCTCCGCCGAGCTGGCTGAAATCTCCGAAGATGACCGTATGTCATCGAACATGGCACGCAACTCTTCAGAGATGGATCCGCCCTCCTGTATCCTGGCCGTTCCCTCTTCCGAGGCTATGATCAGGTGGTCGGACGAATGCTGTATCTCGTTTATCTTGTTCTTTATCTCGCTCGTACTTACCACGGTGCTGTCAGCCAGACGACGTATCTCGGCAGCCACGATCTGGAAATTCTTGCCTGCCGTACCCGCGGCAGCAGCCTCGAGTTCGGCATTGAAGGCTATGATCTTGGTCTGGTCGGCAATGCCGTTTATGATGTTCACTATTTCCCAGATGCTCTCGATCTTGTCGCCGAGATTCTTGATGCCTCCTATCGTTCCAGCATTGCTTGAACGTATCTCCTGCATCTTGCCGAGTATAAGCCGAACCTTCTGGTCACCCTGTTCAACCACATCCTTGGTGCTTTTGGCTATGGTGCTAACTTCCCTGATCCTGACCGCGATGCTTTTGGACAACTGGTCGGAATCTTCCATGGTGCTCACAATCTCCTTGACCGCTGCCGCCTGCTGGTTGGAGGTGGTGGTAATCTCCTGGGAAGATACTGACAGGTCCTGTACGGACTGGAGTATATCGGCAGAAGTGGTCTTGAGCTGCCTCAGAAGGCCTTCCATGGCATCTACCAGATCATTGAAATTGCCGGACATGGCACCGATCTCATCGGATGACATAATGGGAACCCGACCCGTCAGATCTCCTGCAGCCACCGCATCAGCTACCTTCCTCATGAGGCTGATGGGTCTCATTATCCTGGACACCAGGAGGAACACAAGTAGATTTGCCAATACCAGGGCCAGCAGGGCTGAAAGCATACCGAAAAGCTGGGCACCCCTGATAAGCCCGTAGATGTCATCGTAATAGACCTTGGCTCCTATGATGAGATCCAGCTCCTTGAAGTGGACAAATCTGGTGATACCTCGCTCGCCCCTGCCTTCGCCCTGTAATGAGTAACTTATAAGCCCATCCTTGCGCTGCAACATCTCCCTGGCGTAGAAGAACCCACGGTCATCCATGTCGTCCATGATGTTCCTACCCTTCAGGCTGGGATGTATGAGAAGCTTGCCGCTATTGTCCATGACAAAGGCATAACCCCGGCTTCCGATCCGTATGTCCTTGAGGCTCGCTTCAAGCATCGAAAGGTCTATAAGGTTGAAGAACTCGTTCTTGTACGACGAAGCCCAGATGATGAGGTCCCAGGGCGCGAAGTAACTCATGCCACCGGCCTTGGCCCGTGCTTCGGTCTCTCCGGTATTCTGCCAGTCATACTCGATGTAACCGTCCTTCATGGCAGTAGCCCGGCGCATGAACTCATGGCCGCTGGCATCGGCTCCCGGCGTCCTCGGATGGATGACCAGCACCCCCGCTCCGCTTACACCCGCCAGATAACCAGTGTCGCCCACCTTGCCACCAACGGGATCCAGGATCAGGTCGGAAACCTGGCGCAGGGCTTCAGCCTCAGTCAACCTGCCGGCCAGGTACTGGGCATGGTAGTGGCCAACCATGCCGCGGACCGATTCAGCCCGGCCTATCAGGTAGTTGCGTACCGAGGAGTCGACATAGGTACGCACCACCTCGGCGATCAACGCTGTCGTCTGGTCAAGTTCCTGGGTATACTTGTCTTCTATTCCCTTGTAGAGATTTATGAACATGCCAAACTGCAGACCACTCACCGCGATGATGAAAATACCGGCAAAAAGGAACTGGATTTTCATGTTCAAGCTGCGGGACAGGAAATTACCCCTCGATGCTGTACGCTTCATGGCTGATCCCCTTCATCCAGATCTACAAAGGTATTATCATCGTCACGCAGGACAATCTTCCTGCGGCCATCGGAGAAGCCCAAGCGCGTGACCAAGGTAATTATTCGCTGTCGGGCTTCCGGGTCGCTGCTGTCAAAACTGCAGCCATTCTGGAACTGGGTCCCAGGCAAGTCGGGCTTTGACCAGCGTATGGCTATGGTACCGCCTGGATCCGGCAGCCCCTCGTTAATCGCCGCTGGTACGCGGATGCTTACCTCGAACGTCTCTCCCGGTCTGAACGGTGCTGGACTCAGGAGCAGCAGGCCTTGATCATGGATGTCTCCAAGGCGGCCCAGAGAACGGCCTGTGCCACGCTCCAGAATCTCCAGGTACACATACAGGTGCCGTCTGGCCTGCCAACGCTGATCCATGATCATACGCTCCCTTCCTGGGATTGGGCCAGCTTGCGCATCTCCGCCACCATGCCGGTAAGGCCCTGAGCTGTGCTGGTGATCATACTGGTGGATTCAGCTACATCGGAAGCGCTTCTGGCTATCTGCTTCATGGTCATGAGAATCTGCTCGAAACCACCGGTCTGCATTCGCATGCTCTCGTTTATGGCCTGGGCAGACTGGGAGGTGTCTTCCGATGAAGTCTTGACCGAGTCAAAGGCTTCCTGGATCTTCCTGGAATTGTCCCAGCCGGACTGTATGGCCTTGGTGGTGTTCTCCGAAGAGTCAATCAGGTTCCTGGCCGCCCCTTCTATCAGTTTGGTCTTGTCGCGGATCTCCGCCGTAGATGCCACAGTATTGTCAGCCAGGCGTCGTATCTCGGTGGCCACAATCTCGAAATTTTTGCCTGCCGGTCCTGCCGAAGAAGCCTCCAGTTCGGCATTGAAGGCAATGATCTTTACCTGGTTTGCGATGGAGTTGATCATGCGTACCACATCCCAGATGGTCTTGATGTCCTCGTTGAGGGAACGAATGAATTCCAGGGTGTTTTCGTTGGATTTGCGTATGGATTCCATGGTCTCGAGGTATTTGGCCATGAGGTTTACGCCTTCCGTAACTGTTTCAAGAGTCTTGAGGGACTTGTGGTCAACCTCGCCTGCCCTCTCGGCAGCTGCCTTGCCCAGACGGTCCGCATCCTCCATCGTAGAAACCACCTCGGCCACCGCCGCTGCCTGCTGGTTGGATACCGACGAATTTTCCTGGGAAGTAGTTGAAAGTGAAAGGGCGGCTGTAACCAGTTGCTCCACCATCTGGGACATGCTGCTGGTAAAACTGCTGTACCGTATGATATTCCGGTTTACATACATGGACAGCTGGCCAAGTTCATCGAAGTTGATGATATCGATACGCTGGGAAAGGTCTATCGAGCCCTCGGTAAGTTCCTTCATTTCCTTGATGATGGAGTCTATCTGGAAGCGGTATTCACGCTTGGACAGGAAGATAGGCACGATACCCACGACAACCAAGGCAAGGAATGCCGGCCCGGCTGACAGGATGAACCGGGATAGTCCCAGAGCACCATCCCGGCATGCAAAATAGTACCCGATGTAGGCTCCATAGCTTGCAATGAAGAAAACTGCGGAAAAATTGGCCAGATAATCCTTGTAGCGTGAAAACAGGTCCCGCTCCCCTGGACGCATGTCGGTTATATGAAGCTCCCGCTTCGCTTCCTTGAGCAGAAGGTTGATCATGAAGGTGACGTACAGGGCAGAGACAAACCCGGTAGATAGCTTGGTCAGGAGCCCGAAGAAGAGTGGAATGCCACTTGCTACCTGCCAGCCCCCAATCGCGTAGTACACTATGGTTGCAAAGGACCAGGCGCTTACCTGGAACAGGATTATGACCCAAGGCATGCGTATGGCCGCTCCCCGGGCCTTCCCGGGCTCATCCCCTTTCTCAAGGAAACGCAGCAAGGGACGCAGATAACGCAGCACCAGGAAATACAGGATGGAGGAGAACAACACAAAGAAAACCATCACCGTTGGCTTGAAGGCCAGGGGAACACGCTGGGCCAGCGAATACCCTAGATTATCATATTTTATGTTGAAAAGCGCATTCAGGAACTCGCTGAAGACCAGGAAGACAAACAGCCCCCCGAAAAGGGACGTGAAAATCCTCAGCCTCATGGATGCAACCTCGCGCCTGGAGTACGTATTGCTCATATCTACCACCTAACAAACCATGATAGGTACACCCGGACTAAAATACAATATGGAGTTTTTAATGTTTTTTGTTTTTACCATCCCGAACAGCCGGACAAATCCACCATTCGGCTTTACAAGTCGTCTAATCCTGTAGCAACTTGACACTGCCCGGTCGGTTCGCAACACTTGCATATCCATCCTCCCCGCAGGGAGTTGCATCCAGCATAGAGGATAAAAGGAAGGTACTCATGGACAAACGCCTTATCGCCCCTGCAATCTTCGGAGCCCTGGCTATCCTCTTTGGCGCCGCATACGCGTCGGTTTTCCTGATACTACCTATACCGTTGTTCTTCAAATTGATTGTGGCAGCCGGCATACTGACCGTTGCCGGTGCCATGATCCATGTTATAATCCAGCGCAAGAAGGAACTGAAGGAGGAAGACAAGGATGATCTTGGTAAATACTGATTTCATTTCAGGCAAAACCCTTTCGACCATTTCCATAGTGAAAGGCTCGACCATACGATCCAAGCATCTTGGCAAGGATATACTTGCCGGACTCAAGATGATCGTCGGCGGAGAACTGACCGACTACACGGACATGATAAACGAAGCGCGGGCTATTGCAACCAAACGCATGGTGGATGAGGCCGTAGAAATGAAGGCCGACGCGGTTATAAACATCCGCTATGGTACGAGCAATGTAGCCCAAGGCGCGGCAGAGGTCATTGTCTATGGAACTGCGGTCAAGTTCATCAATCCCTTATAGAATCCACAAGGCGTTCCTGATCCCAGGGACGCCTTCCCGTCCTACCCCCTCAGACTCTTGCACCACACAATTCAGCAGCCTTGTCCCTGACTGCCTGATACAAGGCATCGTCACGTTTGCTGCCTGATACTGAACCGCTGGAGCCTCTTTTGCCATCCAGTACACCTGCACCATCGACCGTCTCTCCCGCAATCCTGGCTATCAGTTCTACGAACACAGTCCCGGCCACTACGGCATGAACGTAGGGAGCCACCTTTCTGGCCTGTTCACCGGTCTTTATGCCGAAACCGCCTAATATCCTGGCCCCCCCAGCGCCGGCTGCGGCCAAAAAGGCTTTTGTATCCTCACCAATTTCCGTCTCTGCACCGGTGACGCCGGCGCGCAAAGCTGCATACAGGTACTTACGGCCAAGGCCTGCCATACTGGCAAGCCGATGGGGACGCATCGATGGGGCGGCCACAGGCACCGGGCAGACCGGTCGCCCGCCCTCGAGGCAGGCCCGGGCAAGCCCTTCGTCAGAATCGAAGGGAAAATCCGGAACAATAAGCCCTGCCGCACCAGTCCCGCGTACGACATCGGTAAAGGAGCGCACGTCCGGGGTCGCTGCCAGGCTGCCATAGGTCATCACGAATACGGGAACTTCAGGGTAGGCCGCGCACAAGTCGGCAACCAAGGCAAGGGCATCCCTGACACGGTAACCCATTGACAGGACAGCCGAGCACGCCTCACGGATGGCCGGGCCATCGGCGCTCGGATCGCTGAAGGGTATCTGCACTTCAAGATAGCTGGCACCCCCTTCCACAAGGCCACGAGCCACAGCCCTGCAACCCGAGTCGTCGGGATATCCGGCCACCAGGTGGGCCATGAGGCGGATCTTTTCAGTTGACATGGATAAGCTCCCGGCGCATGGACACCCCCGATCCTTGATCAGCATCCGCACTGCCCGGCAGGGCATCCATTTCCCGCTGCAGGAAGGCCCTCCATTCCCCGGGCCGGAAGTGTGGGGCTGTGATGAAGAGGTCCTTGTCACCTCGACCGGACATGTTCACCACAACATTTTCCCCCGGATCAAGGCTGGCCGCAAGGGCCATGGCGGCCGAGGCGGCATGAGCGCTTTCAAGGGCAAAGATCACTCCTTCGGTGCGGGCAAG
>MIBM01000121.1:0-524 GCA_001830645.1 Spirochaetes bacterium RIFOXYC1_FULL_54_7 | reverse complement strand
GCCGGCCTCCACACCGATCAGCCGGGGCTGCTCCTGGTCCAGGAAAGGTTCAAAGAAACCTATGGCATTGGAGCCTCCGCCGACGCAGGCCACCAAAGCTTCAGCCTCGATTCCGCGAGTTGCCAGCTGTGCAGCTGTCTCCCGCCCAACCACCGACTGGAAGGTCCGGACCATGTCTGGATACGGAGCCGGACCCAAGGCCGAGCCAATCAGGTAATAGGTATCCGCAAAGCTGCCGGCCCAGTCCCGAAAGGCCTCGTTTATCGCATCCTTGAGGGTGCGGGAACCCGAATGGACAGGAACCACCGTGGCACCGTACAGCTGCATGGTGGCCACATTCGGCTGCTGGCGGTCTACATCCACAGCACCCATGTACACCACACATTCCAGGCCCAGCTTTGCACAGGCGGCAGCCACCGCGACACCATGCTGACCGGCGCCTGTCTCAGCTATGATGCGGGACTTGCCCATCCGCCTTGCAAGCAGGGCCTGCCCTACCGCATTGTTTATCTTGTGGGCTCCCG
>MIBM01000120.1:6418-10943 GCA_001830645.1 Spirochaetes bacterium RIFOXYC1_FULL_54_7 | reverse complement strand
AGGTATACTCCCGGGCTGGCAGGAGCCTGTTTTGCCGTCTCGCGCAGGAAGGAAGCCGGCCGGGCTTTATTATCATCCATATTCTTCGATAATATGATAATGATGCATGGACGGAAAAGGCCATCATGCCCTTCCGCTGAGAGATATTCCGCCCTTTACGAGGATATGTGCGCATGACCGCTGTACGATATGGACTCAGACCCCTTATGTCCTTACTTGTCGTCCTTGCCTTGGCGATTACCGTCCCGGCCTTCGGGCAGATTCCGGCCTCGACGGTCATGACCCTGAAGGTCAATGGGGCTACACTTTCCCCGTCCTCACCCCGCCAGTGGCTGTTGGACGGTGTCGAGCTGGCTGCCGCTGGGCAGGGAACGGATATAGTCCTGCGTTCCGGGCCGCAGGATGGAAGCACCCTGGCTCCGGACCTGGTTCTGGATTTTGACGGTGAAGCTCCGATGGATGCCGCAGGCAGGTGGGCAGTAGAAACCCTTGGCCCCTATGCCAGGGCTCCCGGCCGTTTTGGTGACGGGTCAGGCACCTTCAGGGCTCCCTTTACCAAGCTTGATCTTCGTCCCCGTGGCAGTGTCCTGTTCAGGGCAGATGAGCCAATGGGCGACTTCAGCATCGAGTTCTGGCTGAATCCTGCCAGGGCCGACAGCGGCGAGATCGTGATGCTCTGGAAGGCCACACGGAGGGTTGGGCGCTTGTCCCAGCCCCAGCAGCTTACCGCATTGGTGCTCCGCAACCGCATGACCTTCGGTTTCGTCAATTTCTTCTCGGATGCGGCGGGTCGCGAGCATTCAGTCAGTTTGCAGGGCACAAGCGTGCTGGTACCCGGGCGCTGGTCCCACCACCTGGTCCGCCATGATGCCACTACCGGATTGCTTGAATACCTCATGGATGGTAAGCCCGAGGCTGTAGCCTACGCTACTTCCACCGGGCGCCAGGGCGGGGCCCTCCTCACCGCCACCTCAGGGGGAGTCGGACGCCTGGAACTGGCATCCAACTATACCGGCCTGCTTGATGAATTCGCCTTCTGTTCCCGCTTTGTGGAAGATCCGGCCTTGGTAAAACATGCGCCAGGAGGTGGCACTGCGGTTTCACCGGTGTATGATCTCGGCGCCACCCATTCGCAACTGGTATCCATATCGACAGCAACCCGTACTCCCGGCGATTCAGCCGTCCATTGGACTTACCGCATCGCTGATTCAGCCGTATCCTGGACCGACAACAGCCCCGGGTGGAAGCCCTTCATCCCCGGCCGACTGCTTGGCACCGAGGCATCCGGGCGGTATGTCCAGGTGAGGATGGCCTTGTATCCCGATGGAAGTGGCGAGCAGAGTCCGGTGGTCTCTTCGGTTAGCTTCAATTACGAGCCTGACCTGGCACCCGCTCCACCGACCAGGATATCCGCCACGCCCGGCGATGGGTCGATTTCCGTGTACTGGAGTCCCGCGGCTGAGTCCGATGTCCGCGGATATATGGTATACTATGGCCATGCGCCGGGTGACTATTTCGGAATCGATGCTGCCCAGTGTCCGAGTCCTGTAGTCGTGCATGGCGCTGACAGCAGTTCGGCCTTGCTTACCGGCCTGACCAACGGCAGCTTGTACTATGTGGCAGTTTCCGGCTTTGATGCCGCGGATCCACCCCATATCGGCGATTTTTCGCGTGAAGTGACCGCGCGGCCTTCGAGGATATCACCATGAACGACGACAGGAACAAGGCCGACAGTCTCGACCGCGCCGAGAACGCCCTGCGCCTGCGTGACTTCGAGACTGCCGAGCGTCTAGCCCGGAAGAGCCTGGTGGAGAACCCTACCTTCAGCAGACCCAGGCTCATACTTGGCACCGTGTACCTCCGGACCAACCGGGCCAGCGAGGCTCTCGCGGCGTTCTCGAGCGCCGTCGAGGTGAATGCCAAGGATGTCCGTGCCCTGGAAGGCATGGCCATGGCCTATCTCAGGCTCAAGCGGCCGAAGGATGCCCTGTCCGCCCTTGAGCATGCCATAGCACATAACCCAGATGACCCCGAGCTTCTGTTCAACCTCGGGAACACCCACCGGGCCATGGGCAAGTTGCCAGCGGCCGAATTGTCATTGACAAGGGCCCTGGAACTTGATCCGAAGCATGTCATGGCCTACAACAACCTGGGTGGTGTCTACATGGCCATGGGCAACCATGAGAAGGCTGTCCAGATCTACTGGCGCGGGTTGGCGGTGGATCCCAACTATCCGTCCTTCCATTTCAACCTTGGCGTAGCCTACGAGGCACTTGGGAAGACCAAGGATGCACTCAAGGAATACGACGCTGCAGTGAAAGGCAGGCCGGGCTGGATAGAGGCCATGACCAAGTATGGTGAATGCATGGCCAAGGCTGGCCAGCACAAGCGGTCCATAGACCTCTTCTCCCAGGTCATAGCCATAGAACCGATGAACGCACCTGCACGGAATGGCATAGGCATGGCCTACGCCGAAGCAGGGAATCCGGACGAAGCGGTCAAGTGGTTCCGCAAGGCCCTGGAGGTGGATTCCAGGTATCTTGTCGCTGCGGTGAACATACAGGATGTACTGGAGAAGACCGGGCGGTACGCGGAGGCCATAGGTGAACTACAGTCCCTGGTCGACGTGATGCCCGAAAATGACGAGTTGCGCATCCAGCTGGCCCGGCTGTACCGCTCCCTTGGCCACCTCGACCTTGCCATCGAGACAGTCACCGAGGCTCTGCGCCGGTCGCCAAACAATATCGAAGCCCTCAAGCTGTATGGCATGCTTCTGCAGGCCACCGGCAAGGGCGAGCGGGCCAAGGATGTCTACAGGAAGATTGTCCGCCTTGATCCGAAGCAGTACTCCTTCAGGGTCGACCTTGCCCGGCTGTACCGGGAATCAGGGGATGCCAAGGCCGCAATCAAGGAGCTTGACGAATACCTGGTGTCCAGGCCAACCGATGTCTCCGCGCGTATAGAGCTGGCCAGGGCCCATGGGGACCTTGGCGACCATGAGCATGCCACCCAGATACTGCGTGAGGTGCTGGCCGGCAAACCCGATGATGCCGAAGCCCTGCTTGAACTGTCCGCAGCCTACCAGGCGATGGGCGACAAGGAGAGGGCAGTAGAGGCTGCCGACCGTCTGGTCAACCTCCGCGGAGGCCGGGGCAAAGCCGAGGATATGGACAGCCTGGGTGATTCGATAAGTACCTACGAAAAAGCAGTCAGGGCCTATTCGTCGGACATGAGGGAAGCCTGGGAGCGCAATATCAAGGTGCTCCGGGATTCCCTTCGATCCGAAGCCCAGCGCGATGCCGGTACCCCCGGAGATGACCTGGGAATGGATACCATGCTGGACTTGTCCAACGCCGAAGCCATCGCGGTGGACGAGGCGGAAGAGCTTGTGTTCCTGGACGAGCGCGAGGAACCCCTGGATTCGGATCTCCTGGATGACGAGCAGGAAGAGACCCTGCTTGAAGACGAGGATGAGCGGGTCGACGAGCTGTTGGTCGGCGAAGACCTGTATCCCGACGCTCCTGCGGCGGGGCGTGGGTCAGACGAATCACCGGATTCCGGCGAGGCTGAAGCACCTCCAAAGGAAGCCCCGGAGCCTGGGCAGAGGCAGGCTGAAAAGCCTCCAGTGCCGTCTGAACAGGCCCATGCACCGGAACCATCAGCGGCTCCCGTCCAGGAGCCGCCGCCGCCCCAGCCACCCCAGCCCCAGCAACCCCAGTTCCAGCAGCCGCAGCCTCCTCCATACCAGCAATCTCAGCCGCCGAACTGGCCACCCTATCCTTCGTATCCACCCTATCCCGAGCCAAAACCAAAAAAGCCAAAACCAAAATCAGATCCCCTGCAGGACATGGATCTTTCCCAGCCACTGGAAGATGGGCTGTCCCTGGATGACGATTTTCCGCCCTTCGGAGACATGCCCCCAGAGGCTGAAACTATCCCTGATGATGATTCCCTGCTTGATGAGTTGCCACCTGAATTCGGCGACTTCCCTGGCAGCCAGGATGAACTTCCCGAAGAACCAGAAGACTTCCCCGAAGAGTTCGAGAGCCTTCCCGAAGAACCCCAAAGCCTTCCCGAAGAACCCCAAAGCCTTCCCGAAGAACCCCAAAGCCTTCCTGAAGAACTCGAAAGCCTTCCCGGCGATCTTGCCGAGCCGGCCGAAGAACTTGAAGACCTACCCGAAGAACTTGAAGACCTGCCCGAAGAGTTCGAGAGCCTTCCCGAAGAGTTCGAGGATGGAACCGACGACTTCGAGGTTCTGCCGGAATACATAGAAGAATCCGACTTCGATGCAGACGGAGAGGATACATCCTTCGAGGATGAGTTGCTGCCTGACGTGGCAGGCGGACTTGGGGAGCCAGACCTGCCGCTGGACTCCGGTGATTTCTTGCTTGAGCCTGACGCTGTATCTGCTCCGGTTGCTGCGACTCCGGCAAAGCCCCCTGCCAGGGCGCCAGTGGAGAAACCGGGACAGAAGGATAAAAAGAGAGCACCAAAGGCTGGAGTGGATCCCTTCGGTGAAGAG
>MIBM01000120.1:5164-6385 GCA_001830645.1 Spirochaetes bacterium RIFOXYC1_FULL_54_7 | reverse complement strand
TCCCTGAGCCTGCCCCCGGAGAAGAAGCAGGCCATGGAGGCGAGCGGCGTTTCAGCGAAACTGGACGCCATCATCGAGCACAGCGCGGGTCACAAGCCTCCGGAGAGGCTGCCCGATGAGATTTACGGGGTGCCGGTTTCGCCCCGGCTTGCCAAGCTTATAGAATTCATGCGACGGGAGAAGCAACATGGCGGAAAGTGAAAAAATACGTAAATTGAGGGCCTATATCAGTTCAATGCCCAGCCTGCCCACTACGGTCGCGAAGGTGCTGGAGGTATGCAACAATCCGCGGACGAGCCCCATCGACCTGGACAAGGTCATCAGCCTCGATCCGGTTTTGATGGGCAAGGTGCTCAAGCTGATCAACTCGGCTTACTACGGACTCCAGAACAAGGTAACCAGCCTGGTCCGGGCCATCATCATGCTCGGAGTGAATACGGTCAAGAATCTGGCCCTCAGCACCGCGGTGCTCGATCGCCTGGTGGACAAGAACGGTTTCAGGGCCTTGAATATGGAAGGATTCTGGCGGCACTCCCTGTGCGTAGGTGTGGTTGCCAAGATGCTAGCCAGCCAGAAGGGCGTGGAAACCACCAGGAGGGATGAATATTTTGCCGCGGGCCTCCTGCATGATATCGGCAAGATTCCCATGAACAATGTACTCTCGGAAGACTACATCCGCGCCATGGGCCTGGCCGACATGGAGCGCATACCCCTGTACCTGGCGGAGAAGCGCGCCCTTGATATCGACCATGCCGAAGTCGGCGGCATGATAGCCGAGGCCTGGCACCTTGACGGTCCCATAGCCGATGCCATCCGGTACCATCATGAATATGCCACCTACGAGGGGCCAAACCTGCCGATAGTCCTGGCCGTCGCGGTTGCCGATTACTATGCCAGCCGGGAGGGCGTCGGTTTCTCCGGTTGCCTGTATCCCGAGAAGCTTGGTCCGGAAGTATACGAGAAACTCGGCGTGCCCAAGGTCTGGCTGGAAGGCATAGACGAAGCGGTCACGGCCGCGATAGAAAAGGCATCGATATTTCTCAAGATCAAGTAGCCAGACAGGATGCGCAAGGGGAAGCCATGTTCAATATAAAGATCTGGGGAGACAGGGGTTCGATGCCGGTACCCGGGCCGGATACAGTAATATTCGGCGGGAATACCTCGTGCATCGAGATACGCTGCGGGAAACGGCTTCTCATCATAGACGCCGGTTCGGGTATT
>MIBM01000120.1:0-5126 GCA_001830645.1 Spirochaetes bacterium RIFOXYC1_FULL_54_7 | reverse complement strand
GAACGGCCCCATCGACGCGGACATCTTCCTGACCCATACCCATTGGGACCATATCATGGGCTTCCCGATGTTCACGCCGATATATGTGCCCGGCACCACCCTCAGGATACGTGGTCCTGTCAACTTCGAGGACGAGACCCTGGAACAGGTCATAGGATCCCAGTTGTCGTACCGCTACTGGCCGGTGAGGCAATCGGAGCTTGCAGCAAAAATCTCGTACCAGAGCCTGCGGGAGACCGAAATGGACCTGGGAGACGGCATGGTCGTCAGGACAAAATACCTCAACCACCCGGTGCTGTGCCTTGGTTATCGTATTGAATACGAAGGTAAGTCCTTTGTAACCGTGTATGACCATGAACCCTTCGTCAACCTCTTTCCGACCGATCCTGCCCATCCCGACTACGACGCAGCCGTTGCCGAGGAAGGCGATCTTGCGGCCAGGGAAGAGAATGCCAGGATAGAAGTCTTCTACAAATCCGCGGATCTGCTGATCCACGACACCCAGTATACAGCCAAGGAATACGCTGCGGGCAAACAGGGCTGGGGGCATTCCACCTACGAACACGCCATCAACGCAGCCAACAGGGCCAAGGTCAAGCGGCTCCTTCTCTTCCACCATGATCCCAACCGCACGGACACCGAGCTCCAGGAACTGGAGTTGTTTTACCAGGCCCGCCTGCGCGGGAAGACGGCCATGGCCGTAGACGTTGCCCGGGAAGGTCTTTCACTGTCCCTGTAAGGAGTTCCTACATGTCCATCAACATCGCAACAGCCTTTGCACCGGCCACGGTTGCAAATGTAGCCGTGGGCTTCGACGTTCTGGGCTTTCCCGTGGACGGTGTCGGAGATACCGTGACCGCTGAACGCGCCTGGCCTTCTGCTGGTGGAAACCCGTCGGTGTCCATCAGCAGCATAGCAGGAGTAGTATCCGGTCTGCCCCTCGACGCCAGCCGCAATACCGCCGGCATAGTCCTGCAGCACCTTATCAGGGAGCTGGACCTGCCCTTCGGTTTCAAGCTTTCCATTGACAAGGGTATCCCTCTTTCCAGCGGCATGGGCGGTTCGGCGGCCAGCTCCAGCGCGGCCCTGGTGGTAGCCAACGCCCTCCTGGACCGGCCTCTGGAACTGGATGCCCTGCTCGGCTTTGCCCTGGCCGGGGAGGAGCTGGCCAGCGGCTGTGCCCATGGCGACAACGTTGCGCCCTGCCTTTATGGCGGGCTAACGATTCTTCGCTCGGTTAATCCGGTGGACGTAGTGCGCGTACCCCTGCCCGCACCTCTGTTCGTGGCCCTGGTCCATCCGCACCGCGAGCTGGATACCAGGACAAGCCGGAGTGCCTTGCCGGTCGAATTGCCCCTGAAAGACTATGTGGCCCAGTCTTCCCGCCTGGCCGCCTTCATGGTGGCCTGCTGTACCGGAGATTTTGTCTTGATGTCCCGGTCCCTGGAGGATATCCTGGTTGAGCCCCGCCGGGCGCGGCTGATACCCGCCTTCGGTGCAGTCAAGCACGCGGCCCTGCGTGCCGGGGCCCTCGGCTGTTCGATCTCCGGCTCTGGCCCTTCGGTCTTCGCCCTGTGCCGGACCCAGGCCGAGGCCAGCAAGGTTGGGGCGGCCATGGCTGCAGCCTGGGGAGCCGCGGGAGTGGAAAGCGATGTCTGGGTGTCTGCCCTCAGCCAGAAAGGTGCCCGCATCATATCGACAGACTTGGAGGGGAACAGATGAAATTCATAAGTACCCGTGGAGCCTGCGCGTCTGTCAGCGCCGCCGAAGCCATACTGGCTGGCCTGGCCCCCGACGGCGGTCTGTATGTCCCTGAAAGCTTCCCGACCTTGTCAAAGCAGGCCCTGGAACCCGGCAAGCCATATGCCAGCAGGGTAGCCCTGGCTTTGGCTCCGTTTTTCAGCGGAGACCCACTGGAAGACAAACTACGTACCATCTGCGAAGATGCGTTCTCCTTCCCCGTACCGATGGTGGATCTTGGAACCACTCCTGCCAAGGTTCTGGAACTCTTCCACGGGCCGACCGCGGCCTTCAAGGATTTTGGCGCCCGTTTCCTGGCCAGGTGCATGGAAGCCCTGGTATCAGATACAGACAAAAGCCCCGGTCGGCTTGCAGGCAGTGGTTACTCTGATGGCGATAGATTGACCATACTGGTGGCAACCTCTGGCGACACCGGCGGTGCAGTGGCAGCCGCATTCCATCGCCGCAAGAGAATTTCAGTGCGGGTGCTGTTTCCAGAGAACGGTGTTTCTGGAAGGCAGCAGAAGCAGCTGACCTGCTGGGGCGACAACGTGCGCTCCTATGCCGTCCGGGGCGACTTCGATGACTGCCAGCGGGTAGTCAAGGAAGCCTTCCAGACCCCATTGCTGGTTGAGAAGTACCGGCTGTCATCAGCCAACAGCATAAACCTCGGCCGCCTGCTGCCCCAGGCCGCCTACTACATTCATGCCTCGGTGGAGTTCCTGGCCGCAACCGGGGGAAAGCCCCTGCTGGTCATACCCAGCGGCAATGTAGGCAACGCGGTAGGAGCCTACTGGGCCCGTATGATGGGCGCCCCCATAGGCGACATAGTCATGGCAGTGAACGCGAACCGGACCATCCCCGACTTCCTGGAAAGCGGAGAATACCGCCCACGTCCGGGTATAAAGACCATAGCCAATGCCATGGATGTGGGTGCTCCCAGCAACCTGGAACGCCTGCGTGCCCTTTACCCTGATACGGCCGGCTTCAGGCGAGAGGTCAGAGCCTGGAGTGTGTCCGACGAACAACTCCGACAAACCATCCGCCGGGTCTACGACGAGAGCGGTTATGTGCTCTGTCCCCATACCGCCGCCGGTGAATGGGTCAGGCAGAACCACTTCCCCGACGAAGCGGCCATCCTGGTTTCAACGGCCCATCCGGCCAAGTTCGAGACAGTCGTTGAGCCCTTGATAGGCAGACAACTGGAAGTCCCTGAAGCACTGGCTGCCCTGCTGGATGCGCCAGGCAACTTTGAGACCATCAAACCGGAGCTGGGTGAGTTGTTTCCATAAAACTCCGAGAAGTGTATCAATGATTTTGGTTGGCTGAAAGTACTACTGCCACTGGTGCTACGGTAAGCTGATGCATCTGTCAGAGGGATGATTCCAAAGCAAAACAAAATCATCGGGACACTCTACAAGGCTTGCTGGAATTCAGGATCATTCCAGCCGATCTTTGATGACCGGGAATGCCTCCCGCCACTTCCTGGCAGCGGTAGTGTCGATATCAACGGAAAAGACACCCTCTGCATCTCCGCAGTACAGCAATTCCTCGCCCCGAGATCCGATGACCGACGAATCCCCGGAGTACACTGCCGCAGGCTCGCTGCCGACCCGGTTCACCCCGATCATGAAGGCCTGGTTCTCGATGGCCCTGGCTTTCAGGAGGGCACGCCACTGGTCGGCCCTGCCCTTGCCCCAGGCGGCTATCACGCAGTAGGCGTCAACCGCCGGTGCATTGGCCCAGAAATGATAGGGGAAGCGCAGGTCATAACAGATGGCCTGTGCAACCTGGATACCCATGTCACCACCAACCCGGTTGGCGCCAACCCGGTAGTCTGTCCGTTCGGTTCCCGATGTGTAGCCTGCTTCCTCCCCGGAATGCGAAAACAGGTGGCGCTTGGCGTAGACCCCGACGATCCTGCCATCGGGATCGAAGGCAAAGGCCTTGTTCCGGCCATCCTGCACCCCGCCAGCGGTGATCCAGCATGAACGTTCTCTGGCCAGGACCGAGAAATAGGCGAAATCCATCTTGTCCCAGGTACTGGCTTCCGTATTCATGGTGAAGCCCGATAGGCTCATCTCCGGCAGCACAAGCCAGTCAGTTGCCGGTGCATCCGCAAGTAGTGCGCTGATCTTGTCCTTGGAAGACTGGCGGGCTTCCCATAACGGGGCATACTGGACGAGGCTTATACGCATGGCCGACTCCGGAGATATGGCATGACCGAGGCTAGCATGAATCCAGACAGCCTTCAAGTTGCCACTCCTGAACTGCCTTCCTGAAAGTCCGTCCTGATATCCCCCGCCTGAAATCCAGCTTGTACTTGACATCGGACGCTCCGGTACTCAACAATGCGGCGCTTATGGATGAAACCCAAACTGCTCCGGCCAGACTGCTGTCCACCACGCTGACAGCTCTTCTTGCCGGACTGAAGACAACCCTGTACCTGGCCAGGATCATGATACCCGTGAGCCTGGCTGCTGCCCTGCTCAACTGGACTGGACTATTGATGCTGCTGGCCGGCTTGCTGGCGCCGGTAATGAAGGTGCTGGGCTTGCCAGGTGAAGCGGCCCTTGTTCTGGTCAGTTCCGTCCTTCTCAATGTTTACAGTGCCATAGCCGTTATCGAAACCCTGTCCCTGTCCACGCGTGAAATCACTATCCTGGCCATCATGACCGTTGTTGCTCACAACCTGCCTATAGAGACAGCCGTGATGAAGAAAGCCGGCTCCTCGGCGATGAAGATGATAGTCCTCAGGTTGGGCTGGGCCCTGGCTCTGGGCTTTGCCTTCAACCTCGTTTTGCCCATGGATGACGCCACAGGGACGGCTCTTGTCGTGGAACTGGCCAAGCCCGGGTTCCTGGGCATGATTGGAAGTTGGGGACTTTCCACACTGGGGTTGATGGCAAAGATACTTCTTCTGGTATGCGGCATCATGATCGCCCAGCGGCTCATGGAAGAATTCAAGGTGACCTATTTCCTGTCCCGGCTGCTGTCACCCCTGATGAGGGTCTTCGGCCTTGGCGATGAGACCAGCTTCCTCTGGATAGTTGTTAATGTGGCAGGCTATGCCTACGGTGCCGCGGTGATCATGGACAGGGTTAAAACCGGCAAGATGAAGCTCCGGGATGCCGACCTGTTCAACCATCACGCCAGCCTATCGCACAGTCTCTTCGAGGACACCGCACTTTACCTGGCCATAGGAGTGCCCCTGTTCTGGCTTATCGTACCAAGGCTGGTTGCAGCGACAGTTGTGGTATGGATCGAGAGGATAAGGTGGCACCGCTTCCGACGCTCCTTCAAGGTCGGCACTATCTAAGTAGTGTCTCTAAGAATTTGTTTTTCTAAAAAACATCACCAACTACGCATGCGCCGTTGACCTGACT
>MIBM01000119.1 GCA_001830645.1 Spirochaetes bacterium RIFOXYC1_FULL_54_7 | reverse complement strand
CGTTTTCCTGATGATCCGCGCCCGGTTGTCCGGTGGCTGAGCCGCCGCGAGCCACTTGAGCGCAGCCCTGGGAACACCGGGCTTCTGGCGCGCCTGTTCGAACTGCGTCCGACCCTTGCTGAACGTGACCATCGGCTTGATATCCTGCTTGCTCCCTATGCCCCTAGTCTTGAAGATGCCCGGTTCCTGGTACGTGAATACCGGGCCATGGGCGGTAGTCCTGGTTACAGTGCCATCCAGGCGCTTCGCCTTGGCCTGGTTGACGAGTACCGTGCCATGGATGAGCTCCTGACCACAAAGCTGGACAATGGCCCCGCTTTGCTTGAATGGCCGGACCTTGTAGCCTTGGCTGGACTGTTTTCCGGAAGGGAAGCCTTGGAAAGTCTTATAGCTGCCTTCAGGAGCTTCAATGGGATCATGGTTCTGGATAGCAATGATGATGGTAGCCACGAAATCATGATCAGATATGAGTCCGGCTTTCCGGCCTCGATGAGTGTGGATGACAATCAGGATGGCAGGCCTGAAATGCTGGTTGATTTCTCTGATGGTGTACCCGACATCATCAAACTGGAAGCGGAATCTACCTGGATGGAAGTACATTATGTAGCCTGGCCGTATGCCGATACGGTTGAATTGCATGATGGAAGCTCGTCGGAGCGTTACCATTTTGGTTCCACTGTCATGCCCCTGCCTCTTGTCCGGTTCCACGATCTAGTCCGGGGTGGTTTAGGATCAATCTGGGGCTTCACGTCTTCCGGTCTTGGTCTGCCAAGCCGCAACTCACTTGTGATGAATTCCTACCGTATCGAAAGGCTCTCTCCTGCGGGCCGCGAGTCCCTGCTGGCCATGGACGGCATTCCACAGCGATCATGGTGGCAGGATCAATACGGCCAGCAAGGCAGGGCTCTCTACCGCGACGGTTTGCCAGTGGATGAGCATCTTGATCTGAACGGTGACGGCGTTTTCGAGGCCAGGCGCCACTGGCTTAGGGATGCGGTCGGCCAGCCATATCCATCCTTCATGGAAACCGATCTTGATGGTGACGGAATCTACGAATACCGGGAATCCCTGGTAGCCCCATTCAGGAAGAGCTGGGATCTCGATGGAGATGGCTTGTTTGATATAAATATTGACAACAGTCCCGGGGTTTTCTGATGGATTCATGGTCGCAATCAGCCTTGCCAAGTGCGATGCGCCGGATTAGACTGTCAACGTGCGCCTGGATCCGCCCCGCCGGGCGGTCGGTCCCCGGTCTATCGGAGGTATAGGTGGCTTCTAAAAATATTGTGCAGCGAATACAACTTGAAAAAATCTCCGGCATTGATGGTGTAACGGATCTTGCCAGACGTATCCGCGATGCCTTGGCCAATTCGAACAGGATAGAGTTTGACCTGAGTGCGGTTGTAGAACTGGAACTCCCAGCTATACAGTTATTGTATGCTGCTGCCCAGTCAGCTGTGGCTGCAGGTGGTGAGGCAAGCTTTGCCGGTCCTGTCCAGGAGTCTGTTGCCGCCCGCCTTCTGGTAACCGGTTTTTCCAAGAGCCTTGTCAGGGACGGCCAGGTACTCCAATCCAGGCTGCCTGGCTTCGGTGCTCCCGGAGGTCGTTCATGATAGACAAATTCCGTGAAACCTTCAGGGAAGAGGCCGAAGAACTCCTTTCACAGCTTGAAGATGTACTTCTGGAGCTTGAAACGCGCCCCGACGACGTCGAACTCATAAACGCTGCTTTCAGGGCTGTCCATACCATCAAGGGTTCGGCGGGGATGTTCGGCTTCGAGAAGGCCGGCCGGTTCACCCACGACCTTGAAAACCTCCTGGATGCCTGTCGCAGTGGCCTTCGTGCCGTGGACAGCAGGGTCATAGACCTTTCCCTGCGTGCCAGGGACAAGATACGCGCGATGCTGGCCGAGGCTGACAGTTCCGCTCCCTTTGATGAAGAAGCCCAGGCCCTTATGGCAGAATTCCGGGCAGCTGTGGAAGACGGCTCGCAGCTGAGCCCCCCACCCGGGTCCGGGAAAGCCGGGTCTGTGAAAGCTGGTTCTGTGAAAGCTGGTTCTGGTACGGTTGGAGCTACCAGCCTTTCAGCCGGTTCAGGCCATGGCTCTTCAGGTGCCGATACTGGAAGAACTGCTACCATGCAGCCAGAGGCAACTCAAACCGGGGCCGACAAACCAGGATTCAAAGCAGGGACGGATGAAACCTACCGCATAGTGTTTGAACCTGCTCCTGAAATCTTCATGAACGGGACCAAGGTACTCAAGCTGATCGAAGAGCTGGCAGAACTTGGCACCCTTAGTGTCGTGCCGGCGGTGGAAGCCATACCTCCCATGGACTTACTTGATCCCGAGCGCTGTTATGTTTCCTGGAATGCCGTCCTGACAACATCTTCCGGTATCAATGCCATCCGCGATGTGTTCATCTTCGTTGAAGGTGCCTCCCGGGTAGTCATCGAGCATCTGGATATACCGGATGAGGATGGTGGCAGGCAGAAGCGGGTAGGTGAGATGCTTCTGGAGCGTGGTCTTGTACGCCCCGAAGACCTTGGTGAAGCCTTGAAATCCCAGAAGAGGCTCGGCGAGGTGCTTCTGGAGAACAAGCTCCTCAAGCCCAGCGACCTGGAATCAGTCCTGGCCGAACAGGCCCACATCAAGCATGCCCAGGAACACCAGCATGATACCGGCGCCATGTCGGTGCGGGTAGCGAGTGTAAAACTGGATCAGCTGGTTGATCTGGTAGGAGAGATGGTAACCCTGCAGGCCCGCCTGACCAGCAGCACCTCGACCCTGGGTGATACAACCTTGTCGGGCATAGCCGAGCAACTGGAACGTCTGGTGTCCCAGCTGCGCGACAACGCCATGAGCGTCCGGATGCTGCCTATTGGTTCAACCTTCAACAAGTTCCGTAGGGTGGTACGTGATCTTTCATCTGAGCTCGGCAAGGATGTCGAACTGCTTACCGAAGGTGCGGAGACCGAGCTGGACAAGACGGTGATCGAGCGTCTGAACGATCCCCTGGTGCATATCATACGCAATTCCCTTGATCACGGCGTGGAATCTCCCGATGACCGTAGGGCTGCCGGGAAGCCTCCCAAAGGTACGGTGTGCCTGAAAGCATCACATTCCGGTGCCCATGTGGTCATACAGGTATCGGATGACGGCAAGGGGCTGGACATGGATGCCATCAGGCGCAAGGCCACTGAACGTGGACTGATTGCCCCGGGCGAAATCCTTTCCGATGCAGATGCCGGTCTGCTTATATTCAGGGCCGGTTTCAGCACCGCTGTCAGCGTTACCAGCGTCTCGGGCAGGGGCGTTGGGATGGATGTGGTCAAACGTGAAATTGATTCCCTGGGCGGTACTGTTTCAGTTGAAACAAGCGCCGGAGTGGGATCAACCATCTCACTGCAGATTCCGTTGACTCTGGCCATCATAGAGGGCCTTCTGGTGCGCATCGCCGATGAACATTTCGTGTTGCCCCTGTCATCGGTGGAGGCCTGCATAGAGCTACCCGATGATGCCGGCCAAACCAGCAATGGATCCAGACTGCTGAGTTACCGCGGCGATCTCCTACCCTATGTAGAACTGAGGGATGCCTTTGCCATCCAGGGCACAGTGCCTGGATTCAGGCAGGTTGTGGTGGTCAATTCCCAGGAACACAAGATAGGCTTTGTGGTAGATGCGGTGATAGGTGACTACCAGACAGTGATCAAGCCTCTGGGCCGCATGTTCAAGGATGTATCCGGCATTTCCGGGGCAACCATTCTCGGAGATGGTACAGTAGCCCTCATCATCGATTTCAACCGCCTTGCCCACTCGGCGCGGGCCGCGCAGGCGAGGTCCGCATGACCTCACAGGAATCTACAGGCTCGGTCAGAAGCGGTATCTCCGAGAGGGGATTCCGGCGCCTCTCGGCTTTCATAGAATCCGAACTGGGCATACGGATGCCGGATACCAAACGTATTATGCTTGAAAGCCGTCTGCAGAAGCGCTTGCGTGTCCTTGGCTTGCCCGATTTTGAAACCTACATAGACCGTGTGTTTTCTGGTGACGATGTTGAAATGATCCACATGATCGATGCCGTGACCACCAACAAGACCGATTTCTTCAGGGAACCCGATCATTTCGACATACTGTCCAACCGTCTGCTGCCCGCTGCCATGACACGTAATCCAGGGCGTAGCCTCTTTTCATTCTGGTCTGCCGGTTGTGCCACCGGAGAGGAGCCCTATACACTGGCCATGGTGCTGGAAGAGTTCAGAAGCACCTATCCAGGCTTCGATTATCACATACTGGCTTCGGATATATCTTCACAGGCTTTGCAGAAGGCCTTTATGGCGGTATACGATGCTGAAAAAGTAATACCCGTTCCTCCGGGTTTCAAACGCAAGTACCTGTTGCGCAGCAAGGATCCTTCCAAGGTTGATGTAAGGATCAAGAAGGAGTTGCGTGACAAGGTGGAATTCATCCGGCTTAATTTCATGGATGACCACTTTCCTTTTGATGGCAAGTTCGATGTCATCTTCTGCCGCAATGTAATCATCTATTTTGACCGTCCTACCCAGGAACGTTTGCTGGGCCATATGTGCGGGTATCTACGACCAGGAGGCAACCTGATCCTGGGCCATTCCGAAACCCTTACTGGTATGTCCCTGCCCCTCCGCAGCCTTGCACCGACCGTATATGAGCGCTTATAGTCTAGGATATATATGGCTAACATCAAGGTAATGATCGTCGATGATTCGGCGGTGGTGCGACAGACCCTAAAAGATCTCCTGGATTCGGATCCTCAGATAGAGGTGATAGCCGTAGCGGCAGACCCACTTTTTGCACTGAAGAAGATGGAGACCGTGACGCCGGATGTCATAGTATCGGATGTAGAGATGCCAAGAATGGACGGCTTGTCCTTCCTGCGCAAGATAATGGAAACCAAGCCCATACCGGTGGTCATCTGTTCCAGCAAGACCGAAAGCGGTTCCGACAACGCAATAAAGGCCATGGAGTATGGTGCGGTCGAGATCATACAGAAACCAAAGCTTGGCACCAAGCAATTCCTCGAGGAATCACGCGTTTCAATCTGTGATGTTGTAAAGGCAGCCTATATGTCCAAAGGCAGGCATCGGGTACCTCTTCCTCCGGTACGCGATGTAGCCCCCAAGCTGACAGCTGATGCCATGTTGCCCAAACCGGGAATCAGCAACATAATAGAGACAACCGAGAAAATCATCGTGGTGGGTGCGTCTACCGGTGGTACAGAGGCCCTGCGCGAGTTCCTGGAGGCCCTTCCAGAGGATACACCGGGTATCGTCGTCGTGCAGCACATGCCTGAGCATTTTACGGCCGCTTTTGCACGCAGACTGGATACCTTGTGCAGGGTAACGGTTAAGGAAGCTGAAGACAACGATACGGTTATACGGGGTAGGGTGCTCATAGCTCCTGGCAACCGCCACACCCTGCTCAAGCGGAGCGGCGCCAGGTACTACGTCGAGGTCAAGGATGGGCCGCTGGTCTGCAGGCACAGACCCAGTGTAGATGTGCTGTTCCGCTCTGCCGCCAGGTATGCGGGGAAGAATACCGTCGGGGTCATCATGACGGGCATGGGTGATGACGGGGCCAGGGGCATGAAGGAAATGCATGATGCCGGAGCCAGGACCATAGCCCAGGATGAGGCCTCCTGCATTGTTTTCGGTATGCCCAACGAGGCAATCAAGCTCGGAGGAGTGGATACAGTAATATCCCTGGACCGGATTGCAGGCGAAGTCCTGCGATCGGCCAAATAGTAGTGAATAAATTATATATAACATGCCGCCGCTATCGGGCGGCCTTACACCAGGAGGACATGATGGCCAAGAAACTGCTTGTTATTGACGATTCAGCTGCAATACGCCAGAGCATTACCTATATCCTTCAGCAGGATGGCTACGAGACAGTCGAGGCCATTGATGGACTTGATGGCCTTCAGAAACTGGACTCTGCCGATCGTTTCGATTGCATCATAACCGACGTCAACATGCCGAACATGGATGGCATTACCTTCATCCGCAAGGCCAGGGAGAATCCGAAATTCAAGTTTGTCCCTATCCTGGTCCTTACCACCGAATCCCAGGGAACCAAGATGAACGAAGGCAAGGAAGCCGGTGCCACTGGCTGGATAGTGAAACCCTTCAGTGCTGACAAGCTTCTGGCAGTAGTCAAGAAAGTCGCGGAGTAATTCCGATGGCAGAAGCCATTTCCGGACGCTATCTGACTTTTGTACTGGCCGATGAACTGTTTGCCGTTCCTGTCGGCCGCGTAGAGGTGGTTCTGGAGATGCAGAGGGTTACCAGGGTACCTAATGCCCTTCCGTTTATCCGTGGGGTAACCAACCACAGGGGCAGCGTCATCCCTGTCGTTGATCCGCTCCTGCGTCTGGAGGGAGTTCCCGTAGATCTGGAGGCTGATCCGGCCATCATTGTGTTGCAGCTTGATTTTAGCGGTGAAGCCCTGTCGATAGGCATGCTTGCGGACGGTGTACGTGAGGTGATGGACCTTGAGCAGTCCATGATCGAAGCGCCCCCGAGACTGGGGGGCCGGATGGATTCACGCTTCATCCAGGGAATAGGCAAGACCCCTGGTGGCTTTGTGGTCATCCTCGATCTGGATGCGGCGTTTGCCGCTACATCCGATGGTGTTGCCTCGTGAGACAATCTCCCTCTGATGCCTTGAGGATACTTATCGTAGAAGACGAGACCATCGTAGCCCTGGATATGCGCTGCAGGCTGGAAGGTTTCGGCTACCAGGTCTGCGGCCTTGCCGTAACCGGTCCCGTGGCCATACAGCTTGCAGATGAACACCGACCAGACCTCGTGCTCATGGATATAAAACTCAAAGGCGAGATGGATGGTATCGAGGCTGCCGGCCATGTCCGGGAAATCTTTGAAGTACCCATCATCTTCGTTACCGCTTTCACCGACGACGAGATCCTCAAGAGGGTCATGGCCTCGAGTTCCTACGGCTACATAGTCAAGCCTTATCATGAGCGGGAACTAAAGATAACAATAGAGCTGGCCTTGTCCAAGTTTGAATACGAATGTGGAATACTGGAGGCCAAGGCCACAGCCGAGGAGAATGACCGGGCCAAGAGCCGCTTCCTGTCCAACATCAGCCATGAACTGAAGACCCCGCTGAATGCCATCATCGGTTTTACCGACCTGGCAGCTACCATAGGCCAGGATGTAGAGCTTAAGGAGTATGTAATGCTGGCAGCCCGGAGTGCCCGCAAGCTTGAATCCATCATCAACTGTATACTTGACTACACAAAACTGGAAAGCGGAGCCCTGATTCCCGTCCACTCGGAGTTTGATCTTGAGGATTTCCTCCTGCGCTGCTGGGAACCTTTTGCCATGGAGGCCCATGCCAAGGGTTTGTCAACACGATTCTACCTGGATCCTGATCTGCCTTCGGTTATCCATTCTGACGCCTCCAAGCTTGGAACGGCCATCAAGAGCCTGGTAGACAACGCGGTGAAATTCACCAATTCAGGCCATGTGCTGCTGTCCGCCGAACGGGTACTGCTGACCCGGGACGGAGCGGATTCGATGGAATTGATAATACGCGTGAGTGATTCCGGCCGTGGAATTCCGGACGAGAAACGCCAGCGGATTTTCGATCGCTTCATACAGGTTGATGATTCGCCTACCCGGGCGATAGGAGGCCTTGGCCTTGGCCTCGCTCTGGTGAAGGGCATAGCCGATCTTCTGAACCTGCGTCTTGGCCTTCAGGAATCTGCAGAGGGTGGGTCCGAGTTCTTGTTGGCCATGGGGCTTCCCCTCGATTCGAGACCGGCCTTCCAGGAAGGCCATGAGGTCATCCAAGGCATGAACATAGGCGTGTTCGGAAAGTGCGCTGCCTACGAAGAAATAGTACGTTGGACCAAGCGTTTCGGAGCCGTAATCCACCTGCTGAAGCCAGGCTGGATGAAAGAATACGGAACAGCCTTTGCCTGCGATGCGGTGTTTGCCGATGTGGCCGACTGGAATCGATGCAAGAAGGAAGACCAGGATCTTTTAAAGGCTGTTTGTGGCGGGGTGTCTGGCCTGACTTTACTGGATATAGCCATTGTTTCACAGAACGGTACTTCTTCAGAACAGCCGGTCAGAATGTCATATCCACTGGCCTTGTGCAGTCTGATGGACCGGCTGGCATATATCCGGCATGGGGATCAGCCAGGCTTGAGGGGACAATGCACGGTAACAGTTCCTGAAAACCATTGTTTACCACCTACCCGTCAGGCAGACGATAGCCAGGATTCGCCGTACCGGCGCTTGTTACAGGATGCCCTGACCGAGGCCAGGCAGAACGGAATGGCCGAAGGGCTGGACAGGCTTCTGTCACAACTCCTGCCTGCTGCCTCGGCAGCGAATTCCGCCGAAGCCGAGAGGATTGCAAAAAACAGTTATGATTATTTTACAGAGTCTGGATCACAGGCCTGTGCGCGTTTTGCGCTTGCCTTGCTGATGGATACCCGCCGAGGCTCGGGACATTGGCTTGAGGAACTGACAAGTCTGGCCAAAACCGTAAGCAGTTGAAGAGTGGAGGCATGATATGGCAAGGATACTTGTAGTGGAGGATGATTTTGGAAGCCGCAGGATGATGCAGAAGCTTCTCGAGGAATATGGCCATGTAGATGTGGTCGTGGATGGAGAAGAGGCAGTGAGCGCCTTCAAGATGTCTACGTCCGAGCGGGCTCCGTATGATGTGGTTTTCCTTGGTATCATGATGCCCAAGATGGATGGGCAGGAGGCTCTCAAGCTTATCAGGGCTTTTGAGAAAGAATCCGGCCTGTCTCCGATAAACGAAACAAGGGTTGTCATGACCACGGTGCTGGAAGATCCCAAGAACGTCATCGAGGCATATTTCAAGGGCGGGGCGACTACCTATATCGTAAAACCGGTAGATCGTATGAAGATCAAATCGGAGCTGGCCAAGTTCGGGATCAAGCCGGCCGAGCGCCACAACTAGCTTCCGATGGATGATGAACCAGGGCGCAAACCGCGCATAGCAGTTTGTGAAGACGAGAGGATAGTAGCCCTCGATATCCAGAATTTCCTGCAACGCAATGGTTATGAAGTATGCGGCCTGTATGTAGCCGCAGAAGACCTTCTGGCAAGCGTGGAGCATGACCAGCCGGACCTGGTGTTGATGGACATACACCTTCAGGGAGCCATGGACGGCGTGGAGGCTGCATCAATCCTTTTCAAGCGCTGGGCGGTTCCTGTAATCCTGCTGACAGCCTATACTGATGGTCCGACTATAGAGCGGGCCAAGCTGACCCACCCATATGCCTACATCCTGAAACCGTATGATGAACGGGAACTCCGCACGGCTATTGCCATAGGCCTGTATCGGTCGACTATGGAGAAGCGGTTGCGCTCAAGCGAGGAGCGGTACCGGGCTTTGTTCGACGAGGCTTTGGCTGCCATCTTCCTTGTAGATCCAGAAGGATCTCTTGTACAGGGCAACAATGCCTACCGCCAGCTTGCAGGCTCCATTATGCACATCGACGATATCCTTACCGATGCCGGTGTCCGGAATGCCTTCAACCAGGCGCTGGCAGCAGGACAGTCTGCCGGTCCGGCCGAGATAACCTTTACTCGGGAAGACGGTAGTACCCGGTGGGTGCTTATCAGCGCCGCTCCTTTCCCTCTCAACGATGGCATGGCGGCCTACCAGTATCATGCCATAGACGTGACGGAACGCAAGACTCTGACCGACCAGCTTGCGCAGTCGCAGAAGATGGAAGCCCTTGGACGCTTGGCTGGTGGGGTTGCCCATGATTTCAACAACATTATAACAGCCATCATGGGCTATGCGCGACTACTCCGGATGGACGAGAATGCCAAAATGGAAGACAAAGTGGAGCTGATCGGAATAGAAGAGGCGGCCAAACGGGCGGCCAATCTTTCCAGACAGCTTCTGGTCTTTTCACGGGGTGAGTCATCCGTTCCGACGGTATTTTCCTTGACTGATCTTGTCCGTGAACTTTCACGAATGATTGAGAGATTGATAGGCCAGGATGTAGGTATCCGGAAGCGCCTTGGCGAAGAGCCATGCGGAGTCCGGGCGGATAGGTCAAAGCTGGAGCAGGTGGTTGTCAACCTTGTGGTCAATGCAAGGGATGCCATGCCCAGCGGTGGCCGTATCACCATTTCGGCTGGCTCGATTGTCCTGGCCCATGAGGAACGCGGTATCTTTGGTCTCATCCCTCCTGGACACTGGTCGTATATCACCATAGCAGACGAGGGTGATGGCATTGATCCCCGGATAATTCCCAGGATCTTCGAGCCTTTCTTCACTACCAAACCCCCAGGTGTTGGTACCGGACTGGGCCTGTCTACGGTGGCTGGCATTGTCAGGCAGGCGGAAGGCCATCTGGCCCTGCACACAGTCCTGCATAGTGGAACACGCTTTACAGTCTACCTGCCCTGGGTGGAGGGTGATGGCGGCTCATCAACCACCACGATCGACAAGGATAGTAGTCCGGCCCATGCCCAGAAATCAGGACGGGGGGAAAGGGTCTTGCTGGTCGAGGATGATGATTCGGTTCGGGCTATCATTGAAACAATGCTGGATAGGTCTGGTTATCGAGTAGTAGCAGCGGACAATCCAGGCACGGCTCTCCTGCTGGCCGAGAGGTCCGAGCAGGTTCCGGATGTCCTGGTGACCGATGTCCTGATGCCCCTCATGCGCGGGCCGGAACTGGCCACAAGGTTGCGTGTCTTCCTGCCATCCCTGCCTGTTCTCCTGCTGTCCGCAGACGCCGGTGAACTGCAGGCTTCGGAGCTTGACTCAGGATATTTGCGACTGGCAAAGCCATTCAGGGAATCGGATCTGCTAGGAGCGATACGTACCCTTCTTGACCGTAAGTGCTGAAACCCAGAATGGTCTCGTAGAGTTTCACTTCTACAGCCGCGGCGGCAGGACTTACAAAACCCCTGTCCGACCGCTGCAGTCCCGGTGCTGTCCATCCTAGCAG
>MIBM01000118.1:2265-2819 GCA_001830645.1 Spirochaetes bacterium RIFOXYC1_FULL_54_7 | reverse complement strand
GAGATGATCTACAACTACCTTGGCTCGCGCAAGGACTACATCGACAGAATGAATATCTCCGGTGAGGATGTCATACGCATTTCCAATCCGATGACCGAGAATTTCGAGTACGTAAGACCGTCAACTCTTTCCTGCCTGCTCCAGTCCGAATCGGTTTCAAGCAAGGCTCCATACCCCCACCGCCTTTTCGAAGTCGGCAAGGTTGCTTTTATCAATCCTGAAGAGAATTATGGATCCAGCACGCGCCAGCGCATGGGCTTCCTGAGCTCCCATCCGGTGGCAGACTACAACGAGCTTGCTGGCCTCGTGTCCGCCGTGCTGTATTATCTGGGCAAGGACTATGCCGTAGAAGATGCGGATGATCCGCGCTTCCTGCCAGGCCGTCAGGCCAGGGTCATGGTCGATGGCAAGGGAATCGGTGTGTTTGGTGAAGTGCATCCCCAGGTTCTGGAAAACTGGGGCATCACCATGCCCTGTGCCGCTGGAGAGCTCGATCTGGAAGCCATTCTGTAACCGGTTGCAAGGAGTCGATATGGGTACCGCGACCGATGGAG